>JANPMR010000518.1:0-3347 GCA_031427055.1 Rubrivivax sp. | reverse complement strand
GGCGAGCTGTGCGTGGCCTTCGCCCACACGGGGCTGGCGCTGGTCGCGGTGCTCGAAGGCACGGTCATGGGCGGTGGCCTGGGCCTGGCTTGCGCGGCCGACGTGGCGTTGGCGGGTACAAGCGCGCAGTTCAGGCTGCCCGAGACCTCGCTGGGCGTGATCCCGGCGCAGATCGCGCCCTTTATGGTCGAGCGGCTGGGCTACGCCGAGGCCAAGCGGCTGGCCGTCACCGGCGGGCGGCTGGACGCCAACGCGGCCCTCGCGCTGCGCCTGGTGCATGCGGTGCACGCGGGCGACGCGCTCGACCACGCGGTGGCCGGCGTGATTGCCGAGATCCTGCAGTGCGCCCCCGGCGCCATCGCCGCCACCAAGGCGCTGATGGCCAAGGCGCGGCTGCACAGCCCGGCCTCGCTGGTGTTTGAGGCGGCCGAACTGTTCTCTGCCGCGGCGCTGGGCGCCGAGGGCGTCGAGGGCACGATGGCTTTCCTGCAAAAGCGCAAGGCCAGCTGGGTGCCCGGAGCGGGCGCGTGAGTTTCAGCAAGATCCTGATCGCCAACCGGGGTGACAACGGCCGCAAGGCCGTTGCGGCGAAGCCAAAATGCCTGGCGCGCGAAGCGCGCACAGGCGATCTCCCCGCTCGTTGACATGTTCCAGAAAATACTCATTGCCAACCGCGGGGAGATCGCCTGCCGCGTGATGCGCACGGCGCACCGCCTGGGCTATCGCACGGTGGCCGTTTACAGCGATGCCGATGCCGGCGCGCCGCATGTGAAGCAGGCCGACGCAGCCGTGCGCATCGGGCCGGCGCCGGCCGCCGATTCGTATCTCAATGCGGACGCGCTGATCGCCGCCGCGCGGGCCACTGGCGCCGATGCGGTACATCCGGGCTACGGCTTCCTGTCCGAACGGGCTGACTTTGCGCAGGCTTGCGCCGATGCGGGTCTCGTCTTCATCGGGCCACCGCCTGCCGCCATCCGCGCCATGGGCGACAAAGCCGCTGCCAAGCGCCGAATGATCGAGGCCGGCGTGCCCTGCGCGCCCGGCTACCTGGACGCCGACCAGAGCGACGAAAGGCTCGCGACAGAAGCCGCACACCTTGGCCTGCCACTGCTCGTCAAGGCGGTAGCCGGCGGCGGCGGTCGCGGCATGCGGCTCGTGCGCACCTTGGCTGATCTGCCCGAAGCCATCGCCGGCGCGCGACGCGAGGCCACGAGCGCCTTTGGTGACGGCACGCTGATGCTCGAGCGCCTGATCGACGACGGCCGCCACATCGAGATCCAGGTCTTCGCCGACGCCCACGGCCACGCCGTGCACCTGGGCGAGCGCGACTGCACGGCGCAGCGTCGGCGCCAGAAGGTCATCGAAGAGGCGCCCTCGCCCGTCGTCAGCCCGGCCATGCGCGCCGCCATGGGCCGTGACGCCGTGGCCGCGGCGCTGGCGGTGGGCTACCAGGGCGCGGGCACGGTCGAGTTCATCGTCGACGCCGCGATGAACCACTACTTCCTGGAGATGAACACGCGCTTGCAGGTCGAGCATCCGGTCACCGAATGCATCACCGGCCTGGACCTCGTGGAATGGCAACTGCGCGTGGCCGCTGGCGAGCCGCTGCCGCTGGCGCAAGAGCAGATCACGTTCACCGGCCACGCCATCGAGGCGCGCCTGTATGCCGAAGACCCCTACGACGGCTGGACACCACAGGCCGGCCGCATCCTCGGCTGGCAGCCGCTTGATGCCGACATCCGCATCGACCACGGCATCCATGAGGGCGGCGAGGTCACGCCCTGGTACGACGCCATGGTGGCCAAGTTCATTGCCCACGGCAGCGACCGCGCCGATGCCGTGCGCCGCCTGACGCGCGCGCTGGACGACGTGCCGTTGTTGGGCCTGCGCACCAACGGCCGCTTCCTGCGCGACCTGGTGAACCACCCGCAGTTCAGCGCCGCGCAGATGACGACGACGCGGCTGGACGAATGGCTTGCGGCTGGCGAGCCGCTGCTGCAACGCCCCGCCCCGCCCGATGTCGCATGGCAGCTTGCCGCCGCGCTGTGCGCCGGCAGCGCCGCCAGCCGGCCGGCCAGCGTGGCTGCGTTCAGCATCACGCTGGCCTGCCAGGGCGAGCAACGCACGCTGCGTGTGCCGGCCGCCGATGTCAGCACTGCGCGTCAGGCCGGCCACCGCCTGCGCTACACCCTCGACGGCGTGACGCGCCGTGCGCAAGCGGTGGCCGACGGCGCCACGCTGCACCTGGCCATCGACGGCCACGTCTACAGCTTCACCGAGCCCTCGCCCTACCCCGCACAAGACACGGCCACCGACGCCAGCCGTGCGCGCGCGCCAGTGGCCGGCGTGGTGGCACGTGTGGCGGTGGCGGTGGGCGACGCCGTGGTCGCCGGCCAGCCGATGGTTTGCGTCGAGGCCATGAAGATGGAGATGTGGCTCAACGCTGGCGCTGCGGGCGTCGTGCGCGCCGTGAATGTCAAGGTCCGGGACAGCGTCGCCTCGGGCGCCGTGCTGGTCGAACTGGAGCTGCAAGCATGAACAAGGCTGTACTCACCTGCGCCCTCACTGGCGTGCTCACCAATCCCAAGCAGCACCCGGTGCCCGTCACGCCAGCGCAGATGGCCGCCGAGGCACGCGATGCCTTCAACGCCGGCGCCAGCATCATGCACGTGCACCTTCGCATGCAGGAAGACGGCTACGGCCACATGCCAAGCTGGGACCCCGACGTGGCCGAGTCGGTAGTCAACGCCATCCGCGAGTCCTGCCCCGGCGTCATCATCAACCTGACCACCGGCACCATTGGCAAGGACATCTCGGGCCCGGCCGCGTGCCTCCGCCGCGTGCGGCCCGAGATCGCGGCCTGCAACGCCGGCACGCTGAACTACCTGAAGATCAAGGACAACGGCGAGTGGGCCTGGCCGCCCATGGTCTTCGACAACCCGGTGGCCAAGGTGCAACAGTTTCTGGATGTCATGCGCGAGTGCGGCACCAAGCCCGAGTTCGAGTGCTTCGACGTCGGCATCGTGCGCAGCGTGGGCATGTACCTCAAGGCCAACATGTTCAGCGGCGTGCCCGAACTCAACTTCGTCATGGGTGTCGCCAGCGGCATGCCCTGCGACGCCGATCTGCTGGCCCTGCTGCCGGGCTACGCGCCCGTCGGCGCAACCTGGCAGACGACGCTGATCGGCCGCGCCGAGGTGTGGCCGGTGCACCAGAAAACGGCCGAGCTCGGCGGCCATCTGCGCACCGGCCTTGAAGACACCTTCTACCTGCCCGACGGCAGCCGCGCCGGCGGCAACGGCGTGTTGATCGAGGCCCTGGCCGCCTGCGCGCGGCGCGCCGGGCGT
>JANPMR010000517.1:0-4869 GCA_031427055.1 Rubrivivax sp. | reverse complement strand
ACCGAGATCGACGCCGACCGCTACCTCGACTACATCGAGATGGACGCCGCCAGCAACGGCGGCAAGGACGAGATCCGCGATCTCATCGAACGCGCCGCCTACAAGCCCGGCATCGGCCGCTTCAAGGTCTTCATGATCGACGAGGCGCACCAGCTATCGAAGGACGCTTTCAACGCGCTGCTCAAGACCCTGGAAGAGCCGCCCGAGTACCTCAAGTTCGTGCTGGCCACCACCGACCCCGAAAAAGTGCTGCCCACGGTGCTGAGCCGCTGCCTGCAGTTCAACCTGAGGCCGATGGCGCCGGCGACGGTGCGTGAACATCTGCAGTACGTGCTCGCCGCGGAGGGCGTGGCGCATGACGACGGCTCCTTGCGGCTGCTGGCACGCGCCGCGCGGGGTTCGATGCGCGATGGCTTGTCGCTTACCGACCAGGCCATTGCCTATGGCGCTGGCGCGCTGGCCGAGGCGGGCGTGCGCGCCATGCTTGGCAGCGTCGACCGCGGTCACGCGCTGGCGCTGGTGCGCTCGCTGGCTGCGCGGGATGGCTTGGCCGTGCTGGCGGCGGTCGACGGGCTGCGCGCGCTGGGCCTGTCGGCCGCGGCCACGCTGGAAGAGATCGCCATGCTGCTGCAGCAGATGGCCGTCGAGCAAGCCGTGCCGGGGGCGCTGGACGCGAATGATCCCGACACCGAATCGGCACGCGCACTGGCGCCGCTGCTGGCGAGCGACGAGACGCAACTGCTCTACAGCATGGCGCTGCACGGCCGTGGCGAGCTGGGCCTGATGAGCGACGACTACGCGGCGCTGACGATGGTGCTGCTGCGTTTTCTGGCCTTTCCGTCGCAGGCCGCTGGCGCGCCAGTGCGTGCGGCAGAGGCCGTTCGCGAGCCACGCGCTGCGCCGCTGCGGGCACCGTCGCCACCCGCCATCACGCTGCCGGCCGCGCCGGCACCGGCACTTGTGACACTGCCGCGGCCGCCGGCGGCTGCACTCTTGCCTGTGGTGCCGCACGTGGCGTCCCCCGTCGCGGCGTACAGCGCAGCGCCCGTATCGGCACCCGCCGCCGCGCCCGCCGTCGCACCCACGCTCGCACCCGAGATTCCCGCCGCGTTGGGCGAGCGCTGGAACACGCTGGTCAAGAAGCTGTGCGAACAAGGCGCCTTGGCCGCGCTGGTGCGCGAGCTGGCCACGCAGGCCGGCTTGCGCGCCATCGACGACACAAGCACACCGCCGCGTTGGCAGCTGGTGGTCGAACGCGAGCCCTTGCGCTCGGCTGCGCTGTCGGACAAGCTGGCCGTGGTGCTGGGCGCAGAGCTCGGCCAGCCGGTGCAGATCATGCTGGAGGCCGGCGTGCCCAGTGACTCGCCGGCGCGGCGCGATGCCGCCGAGCGGCAACGCCGCCAGGCCGCCGCCGAAGAAGCAATCCAGGGCGACCCCGTGGTGCGCGCGTTGCTCAGCCAGTACAAGACCGCGCGCATCGTGCCCGGCTCTATCAAACCCGTTTAAAGGAAGGAAGCAGACCATGATGAAGGGCCAACTCGCCGGCTTGATGAAGCAGGCCCAGGCGATGCAGGACAACATGAAGCGCGCCCAGGACGAACTGGCGCTGATGGAGGTCGAGGGCCAGTCAGGTGCCGGGCTGGTGAAGGTGTTGATGACTTGCAAGCACGACGTCAAACGCGTGACCATCGACCCGAGCCTGCTTGCCGACGACAAGGACATGCTCGAGGACCTGGTGGCCGCGGCCTTCAACGACGCCGTGCGCCGCGCCGAGACCGTGAGCACCGAGAAGATGGGCAAGCTCACCGCTGGCATGCCCATGCCGCCCGGCATGAAGTTCCCATTCTGAGCGCGTCAGCGTGGCGGAGCTTGCGCTTGAGCACTTGATCGACGCCCTGCGCCGCTTGCCCGGCGTGGGCGTCAAGTCAGCGCAGCGCATGGCCTTCCACCTGTTGCAGCACGACCGCGACGGCGCGCGCCGCCTGGCCGGCGCGCTGACCGACGCCGTGCAGCGCATGCGCGCCTGCCAGCGCTGCCACACATTCACCGAAGCCGAGGTCTGCGCCACCTGCGTCGACCCCCGGCGCAATGCCCGCCTGCTGTGCGTGGTGGAGACCCCCGCCGACCAGGCCGCGCTCGAGCGCAGCGGCAGCTATCTCGGCCAGTACTTCGTGCTGATGGGTCGCATCAGCCCGCTTGACGGCGTGGGCCCGACCGAGATCGGTGCGCAGCAACTGCTCGATCGTGCCTGCGACGGCGTGGTCGAAGAGGTCATTCTGGCCACCAGCTTCAGCGCCGAGGGCGAGGTCACGGCGCACGCGTTGGCCGGCGCCCTGCGCGCGCGCGGGCTGCGTGTCACGCGGCTGGCGCGCGGTGTGCCCGCGGGCAGCGAGCTGGAGTACGTCGACCTGAGCACGATCGCGCACGCGATGGGCGACCGGCGGTAGGCCGTCGGGCGCGTCTGACAACAGTCACTTCAGGCGGTCTTGAGGGATGACTTTTGTGCCGTAAAGGGCCTTCCGGGGCCCTCTTTCAGAATTCACGGCACGTTTTCGTCACAGTGGCGAGGCCCGCCCGACGACGCGCAATGCCTTCAGCGTCAAGACCCAGCGAGCAGGCTCTCGTACGGGATGCGCAAGCCCTCATGGAGTTGCTTCACCATTCGAAGGCTCAGTGGCCGCTTGCGGTTGAGTACCTCCGAAACGCGCCCACTCGGCCCAATGTAGGCCTCCAGATCGCGTGCCGTCAGCCCCTGCTGTTCCATCCTGAATTTGATGGCCTCAACCGGGTCCGCCGGGCCGAACGCGTAGTGCTGGTTCTCGTAGGCTTCGATCAAGGTCACGAGCACGTCTCTCTCGTCGGCTTCAGGTGTGCCCTCGTCAGCTTGAAAGATGCCCTCGAGTCGATGGAACACGGCGCGCAGGTCTGCATCGGTGCGAATGGGCTTAATAGTCATTGACGCTCTCCACGTTGATCCTGTCGTACTGCTAATGGGTGCCTATGAACTTCACCCAGACGATGCCGGCGCGATACTGCGTTTCGACAACCAGGCGGTACTTGTTGCCGCCGACGTTGAACACCACTCCGTTGTTGCCGCAGATGCTGGCGCTGGCGTACTGGCCCTTCACATCCTGGGGTGACTTCCAGATGGCCTTGAGCGCTTCTTCATGCCAGCTCTCAAGCGGCCCGCGCGCATCGACACATCCGGGCTGCTGCCAGAACCGTTTCAGCGTGCTCTTGGCGATGATCCGCATGCCGGTCTGCTGCTCCCATTTTGGGAGAATTGTAGTTGCTGGCGAGCGGGAACTGCATGCCCTCGGCGCCGGCCACCCCGCTTTACCCCGGCTTATCCCCCGAGCGCGGAGGCCGTCTGGGCCTTGGAGGCCAGGCAGTCGGTCCGTCCTCGGGGCGTTCAGCGCACGCGGAGCAGATGGTCCGTCTCGCCCTTCTTGATCTCGACGATCGACTCCATGGCCATGACCATCTCGGCGAAGTTGGCGTGGCCGTGGTCCTTTGGGTCGAACGTGGCATCGAGGCGCTTGATCATGTGCCAGACCGATCCCTTGTTGACCCAGGCCTCGCCCTTGGTCTCGGCGAGCAGGCGCACGGCGCGCTTGAGCATCTCTGCGGCCGGGTCGGCCGGTGGCGTTGGTGGCATGTCCTTGGCTTCGCTGGGCTTGGGCGCTTCTTCGGCGCTGGGGGCTTCGACCAGGCTGTCGTAGTAGCGGAACTCGTGGCAGCTCTTGGCCCAGTGCTTGTTGGTGTTCCTGCGGTTGCCGATGCCGATCAGGGTGCGGCCTGCCGCCTTGATCTTCTGGGCGACGGGCATGAAGTCGCTGTCGCCGCCGACGATGATGACGGTGCCGATGTGGGCGAAGCGGCTGATGTCTTCGGTGGCGTCGAGGCAGAGCTTGATGTCGGCGCCGTTCTTGGCGGAGGCGCCAGGCGGGAAGAGTTGGATCAGTTCGACGGCGCTTTGCAGCAGGGCATCGCGGTAGCGGCCGAAGTATTGCCAGTTACCGTATGCGCGATTGATGGCGACAGGCCCGAAGGAGGCGCCGAGTTCAACCAGGGCCTGGACGTCGATCAGTGGTTCCTGGACCTTGAATCGGTTGTCCTGCTTGGCGTAGGCGCCTTCGCCATACTTGGCCTCCATGAGGCCAGCGTGCAGGTTCTCGAAGTCCCAGTACAGGGCGACTGACCGACTGTCGTCGTTGTCTTCGGTGGCCACGTAGCGCTTCCTCCAAGTCCTGTGGAGGTCATCCTAGTGCCTCCATGCGCGGTGGTGGATGAACACCCTCAAGTTGTTTCTCTCAGGTCAGGCCCGGCCTCGCGGCAGTTCCAGTCCCGCACGCACTGCGAAAATACCATCACGATGCAGCACCTGATCCTGCGCCCCGGCCCCCAACTGGTCATGCGAGCCTTTCGACCGGAGCACGCCGACACCGGCAGCCGTCTGAAGGAGGTCGACGTCACCAGCCGTGCCCACGAGCATCTGTTCGAGCTCGTCACCGTCCACGCCGAGACCACGTTGGCCGACATCTTCCGGCTGATGGAGGCCAGCCCGCTGCTGCAGAAGTTCTACCCCGCCGGGACTTCGCCGAAGAACTCTGCGCGGAGGCGCGCAAGGGAGCCGCCGAGCCGCCGGCCCGTGAGCGGGCTGCGCATGAAGGCATCGAGTTCCTGGAGCTGTATCAGGAATGGGGGCTGGATACGAGCACGAACGAGTACTCAGGCATGCAACGCCTGCACTTGCACGGCATCGGCCACGAACTGGCGGAAGACCTGCCGGAAGAGCGAAGGAAGAAGGGCGAACGCATCGAATGGTCGGTCTCGCTGACGCCACTGCGCGAACTGCCGTCGTTTCCG
>JANPMR010000516.1:0-2510 GCA_031427055.1 Rubrivivax sp. | reverse complement strand
ACCAGTTCTTCTCGTTGTGGGCCGTAGCTGTGCTCCCCGGCGATGTGGCCGCTGCTATACCGGAGCCACAGACGTATGCACTGATGCTGATGGGTGTAGGCGCCGTGCTGCTGGCCCGGCGGAAGCGGACACGTTGAAACTTGGGGGCTTTGGGCGCTGCGGGTTCTTTTCTGGGGTTTGGGGGCCGAGCCCGGACATAGGCAGTCCGGTGGACTGACTGAGCCTGGCGAGGAGCCGGGCCACTGGCCCGGCGCGGCCTGCAAGGCGTAGCCCCCAACCGCGCAACTTTTTTGGGCAGGGGTCATGGCCCGCCACGAACATCTGCCCATTTACAAGGCAGCGCTGGACATGACGGTGCACTTCGAGAGGCTCGTGGCGGGCTTCTCGCGGTACCACAAGTACACGCTGGGTACCGAGTTGCGTGAAGCCAGCCGCGGCGTGCTGATGCAGGTGCTGCGGGCCAACAACGCGGCCACGCGCAATACGGCGGCTGGGCTTGAGCGCCGTGATGGCGGCGGTGAGGGCGTCCGCGCCGGCGCTGATGGAGCACACGGCGGTCTGACCCTTGCCTAGAATCTGCGCATGCCAGTGGTGTTCCGCTACAAGGGTTGCCGCCAGCTTCGGCTTCGATGCCGGCACGCTGCGCGAGTTGGTGGAAGCCGCACAGAGCAATCGGGTGTTGATCGAGAGGACTTGGCATGAGTACTTCAGCTAAAGCGGTGCGCTTCGACGACGACAGCATGTGGGTCGACCTCGACGACGGCAGACGCATCGCCGTCCCGCTGGCCTGGTTCCCCCGCTTGCTGGCTGCCACCTTTGAACAGCGCGCACAGTTCGAACTGAGTCCGCGCGGCATCCACTGGGAAGCGCTGGACGAGGACGTCTCCATCGACGGCCTGCTGGCCGGTCACGGTGATCGGACCCATGGCCGCCTTGTCGTGCCCGCCTGAGGTTATGGACCGTCGCCCAAACGCCAGGCGAGCGGAGCGATTCGAACGACTGGTCTGATCGGGAGCGAACGGCAGCCGTTGGCCGAGACCAGCCCCTGCGCCCTGCCCGCTACCATGCGCCATGGACAACGCCCACCTCGCGCAAGGCTTCAGCCTCACCGCGCCGCCACCCGGTTTCATCGACAACCCCTACCCGGTGTTTGCCGCCCTGCGCGCGCACGACCCGGTGCACGCCATCGCGCCCGGCAGCTGGCTGCTGACGCGCTACGACGACGTGCTGGCGGTCTACCGCAGCAGCACCGTCAGCTCCGACAAGAAGCGCGAGTTCGCGCCCAAGTTTGGCATCGGCACGCCGCTGTACGAGCACCACACCACGAGCCAGGTGTTCAGCGATCCGCCGCTGCACACGCGGCTGCGGCGCATCCTGATGGGCGCGCTCAACCAGCGCGCCATCGCGCGCATGGAGGCCGGGCTGCACGCGATGGTCGACACGCTGCTCGACCGGCTGCCCGATGAGCCGGCGCCCGATCTCGTCGAGCACTTCGCGGCGCGCATCCCGGTCGAGGTGATCGGCAACCTGCTCGACGTGCCGCACGCCGACCGCGGCCCGCTGCGCGGCTGGTCGCTGGCCACGCTGTCGGCGCTCGAGCCCGCGCCCACGGCGGAGATGCTGGCGCGCGGGCAGGTCGCGGTGGCCGAATTTCTGCTGTATCTGAAAGACTTGGTGGCCCACCGCCGCGCCCACCCCGGCGACCCCGATTCCGACGTGCTGACGCGCCTGCTGCGCGGCGATGCCGAGGGCAGCTTGAGCGAGCTGGAACTGCTGCACAACTGCATCTTCCTGCTCAACGCCGGACACGAGACCACCACCAACCTGATCGGCAACGGCCTGCATGCACTCATCACGCACCGCAGCCAGCTCGAGCGCCTGCTCGCCGACCCGTCGCTGACCAACCCCTGCGTCGAGGAACTGCTGCGCTTCGAGAGCCCGATCCAGCTTAACAACCGCATCGCGACGGCGCCCATCACCTTGTCCGCGCGCGAGATTCCGACGGGCGACTTCATCACCGTGTCGGTGGGCGCGGCCAACCGCGACCCGGCCGAGTTTGCCGACCCCGACCGCCTGGACATCGGCCGCAAGCCCAACCCTCACCTCGCCTTTGGCCAGGGCGCACACGCCTGTTCGGGCATGAACGTGGCGCGGCTCGAGGGCCGCATCGCCATCGGCAAGTTGATCGCGCGCTACCCGCGCATCGAGTTTGCCGCGCCGCCCGAGCGCGACCGCCGGGTGCGCTTTCGCGGCTTTCGAAGCCTGCCGGTGCGGCTGGGCTGAGCGGCACGCGACACATGGACTTCAGCCGCTTCGATGTCGACCCCGACATCACCGTCGCGCGCACGCTCGACAAGAGCTTCTACCTTGACGAAGCGATGTTTGCCGTGGCGCGCGAGCGCATCTTTGCGCGCGCCTGGCACTGGCTGGGCACGGCCGGCGATGTGGCCGAGCCGGGCTCGCTGGCGCCGCGCGACGTGCTGCCGGGTTTGCTGGACGAAGCCCTGCTG
>JANPMR010000515.1:0-8380 GCA_031427055.1 Rubrivivax sp. | reverse complement strand
GTCGAGTACAGCATCCCCGAGCCGATGACGCTGGGCTTGGTGATGTCGGCACTTCTGACCGGCGCCATCACCCGCCGCCGCCGCGCCTGAGTCATCGCGCTACCTAGCCGACCAACGGGCGCCCCAGGGCGCCCGTTTTGCCGTCTGCGGCCTGCGATAGCATGCCGGCCACCCCCTTTGGAGCCCGCATGCAAATCGTCTGCCTGGATCTCGAAGGCGTTCTCGTGCCCGAGATCTGGATCGCCTTTTCACAGCGCACCGGCATTGCCGAATTCAGCCGCACCACACGCGACGAGCCCGACTACGACAAGCTGATGCAGTACCGCCTGGCGCTGCTGCGCCAGCACGGCCTGAAGCTGGCCGACATCCAGGCCGTGATCGGCGGCATGGCGCCGATGGACGGCGCCAAGGACTTCCTGGACGACCTGCGCAGCCGCTACCAGGTCATCATCCTGTCGGACACCTTCTACGAGTTCGCCGACCCGCTGATGCGCCAGCTTGGCCGGCCCACGCTGTTCTGCCACCGGCTGCTCACCGACGCGCAGGGCTTCGTGGCCGAGTACAAGCTGCGCCAGCCCAACCCGAAGTTCCATGCCGTCAACGCGCTCAAGGGCCTGAACTACCAGGTCATCGCGGCGGGCGATTCGTACAACGACACCGGCATGCTGGGCGCGGCAGACGCTGGCTTCTTCATCCACCCGCCGCCGGGCATCGTGGCGCAGTTTCCGCAGTTCGCGGTGCACCACGACTACGCCGGCCTCACCGCCAGCATCGACGTCGCCGCCGCCCGACTGCGCGGCTGAACGGCGAAGGCACAGCGCGTCGCGGGGGCAAGCGCCGGTGCCGCTGCCACGGCCCGGCACAATGGGCGCGTTGTTCCAAACAGGGCCGCCGCGGATGTACAGCCTCAAGCTCACCCAGGGTGCAGAACTTGCCGAGGGCGTGGCCGTGGACGTGCGGCTGCCGGAGCAGGCGGCGCGCTTCTCGATCGGGCGCGACCCGTCCAACCAGTGGCCCATCCCCGACCGCACGCTGGCCATCTCGGCGCGGCACTGCGAGATCGTCAACACGCCCAACGGGCCGGCACTGCGCGACGTGTCCACCAACGGCACCTTCGTCAACGGCTCGGCCACGCGGCTGAGCGGCAGCCACCTGCTGCGCGACGGCGACCGCATCGCGCTGGGCCCTTACCAGATCACGGTGGCCGGCCCCAAGCTCGCGGCCACGCCACCCGTCAGCAGCGGCGTCGATGTCAGCCTGGCGCTGGGCGGCAGCGCGCCCGCGGGTGGCGCGTCCAAGCCGCCAGCCGCCGCCTGGCGTGGCGGCGACCCGGCGGCCATGCTGGCCCAGGGCGTGCCGTCAACGGCGCGCGTCGGCGTGACCGAGATCCTGCGCAACGCGCCGCCAATGGACGAGTCCGATGTCGATGTGACGCGCATCCGCGTCGCGCCGCCCAAGGGCCGCGAGAGCCGTGACAGCCGCGACCGCGCCGAACCGCCGTCCACCCGCCCCACGCCGCTGCAGACGCCGCAAGCGCCACCCGCCCCTGCGTCGCCACCGGCGGTGCCGATCGCGCTGACCGAGCCGATGCCGCTGGAGGTGGTGCCGCCCCCGCTGGCCCGCGCGGCTGCGCCGCGGCCGACGGCCGAACGGCCCGCCGATTCGACCGCCACCAACGCCGCCCTGCTGGCCCATCTGGCTGCCGGCCTGGGCCTGCCCAGCGCAGCACTGGCCGGGCGCGACGCCGCCCAGGTGGCGGAACAGGCCGGCGCCCTGGCGCGCCAGGCCGTGGTCGCGCTCATGCTGCTGCTGCAGCAACAGGCGCAGGCACGCCGCAGCATCGGCAGCCGCGCGCCCGCGATGTCGGCGGTGCGCGACGCCAACCCGCTGCGCGTGGCCACCTCCCCCGAGGCCGCGCTGAGCGCGCTGCTGGCACCCGGCGCCGACGCACAGGCCGCGTTGCAGCGAGCCGCGACCGAGATCGGCGCGCATCAAGAGCGCCTGCTGGCGGCCTTCCGCGGCGCCGCGCTGCGTATGGGCCAGGAGATGTCGCCCGAGTCGCTGGACGCCGCCGTCGGCGGCAGCGACACGGCGCACGCCGCGCAACGCTGGGATCTGTACCAGGGCCTTTGGCAGGGCCTGGGGCTGGCGCCGGGCCAGGCCTGGAGCCAGGGCTTCGTCGAGGCCGCGCTCTTGCACCTGGCGGCCGCCTACGACGAACCCGGCAAGGGCTGATCCACCCTGATCCACTGTCACGGAGGGCGAGCATGAGCGACTTCTTCAGCTACAGCGGCGGCAACGCGCCCGAGCCCGCGCGCGCCGCCGCGCCGCGCGCCATCCTCGCCGACCTGAGCGGCGAGGACTGGGAGAAGTTCATCGCCCACACGGCACGCCGTCGCCACCCGGCGGGTACGGTCATCGTGCAGGCCGGTGATCGCGACGCCGCGCTGTGCTTCGTGGCCAGCGGCCGCGTCGAGCTGCAGACGGCCGGCGGCGCGCGCCTGCAGCGCGGCGAGGGCGAGGTCTTCGGCCTGCTGAGCTTTCTGGACGGATCGCCCAGCGAGGTGACGGTGCGCGCCAGCGCCGACGCGCCAGTCGAACTGCTGCGCGTGACGCCCGAGAACCTGCAGCAACTGGCCGCCTGGCAGCCGCGCATCGCGGTGCTGCTGCTGCGCGACCTGGGCGCCCACGTCGCCACACGGCTGCGCCGCCTGCAGCCGGGCGACTGAGGGCCAGACGCGCGCATGGTCACCATTCCCATCGTTCCCATCGTGGCAGCCCCGTCGGCCGCCGACGCCAACGCGGCGACGCAGTTCTTCAGCAACTACACCCAGCTCGAGTCGCGCGTGCCGATGGCGGCCTGGTATGTCGCGCGCGCTGGCGCGCTGGCCGTCACGCTGACGCTGGCCGCGTTGCTGATACTCAAGCCCGAACTGGGCCTCAAGCTGTTCTGGGGCCTGGCCATTCCGGTGGTGCCGGCGCTGCTGGTCATCGCGCCCGGCCTGTGGCGTCAGGTGTGCCCCATGGCCACCATGAACCAGCTACCGCGCCTGGCCGGCTTTGGCCGCGCGCTGGACCTTCCGCTGCCGCTCAAGACGGCCGCCTTCGGCATCGCCGTGGCGCTGTTCCTGGCCGCGGTGTCGATGCGCGTGCCGCTGCTCAATCACAGCGGCGCCATCGTCGGCAGCGGCATCGTGCTCGTGCTGGTGCTGGCCTTTGCCGGCGGCTATGTGTTCAAGGGCCGCAGCGGCTGGTGCGGCACCTTCTGCCCGCTGGCGCCCATCCAGCGCACCTATGGGCAAGCGCCGCTGATCGTGGTCAAGAACGGCTATTGCAACCCCTGCGTGGGCTGTCAGAAGAGCTGCTACGACTTCAACCCGCGCGCCGCCGTGTTCAGTGATGTCTACGACGACGATCCGCGCCACGCGGCGCAGCGGCGCTTGTTCATGGGACTGCTGCCGGGGCTGATCCTGGCCTACTTTCTGCAGGGCCCGGCGCCGGCGTATGGCGAGCCGATGCACGCGCTGATCTTGCTTGGCGGCGTTTGCGCCTCGGCCGGCCTCTATGGCCTGGCGGTGGCGTTTGCGCCGGCCAACCCCTACCGTGTGGCGCTGGGCTTTGGCGTCGTGGCGCTGGTGGCCTTCTACTGGTTTGCCGGGCCGACCATCGTGCGCACCTTGGCCTGGCTGGCAGATGCCGACGCGCCCGTGCTGGCGCTGCAGGCCTCACAAGGCATCGGCATGCTGCTCGCAGCGGCCATGGCGGCCAGTGGCCTGCTGGCCGAAAAGCGTTGGGCCGTCGCGCAGCGCAAGCCGGCGGCGGCGGCCGCTGCCGGCACACGCGCGCAGTTTGGCGGTGGCGGTTCGGGCACCTCGCTGAAAGACCGCCTGGCACGCGCCGAATCGGCCGAGGTGACCGACCGGCAGTCGGGCATCACCTTCCAGGTCGCGCCCGATGCCACGCTGCTCGAAGCCATCGAGGGCGCGGGGCTGAAGATCAACTTCGGCTGCCGCGCCGGTGTCTGCGGCGCCGACCCGGTGGCCATCTGCGAAGGGCATGAAAATCTTGCGCCGCCCGGCGACGAAGAGCTCGCCACGCTGCGCCGCCTGGGGCTGGAGGGCCGCGCCCGGCTGGCCTGCATGTGCACCGTGAGCGGGCCGGTGCTGATCGACCGCGACGCAAGCTCGGCGCCGCAGCCTCGGGTGGTGAGCATCGCTGCCGCACCCAAGGCGGACCGTGCCCTGCCGGTGGCGCTGAAGCGCGTCGTCATCGTCGGCAATGGCGTGGCCGGCATGGGCGTGGCCGAGGCGCTGCGCCGCGCGAGCGCCAGCGTGCAGATCGACGTCGTCGGCAACGAGCCGCACGCCTTCTACAACCGCATGGGCATTGGCCGGCTGATCTACGACAGCGCCGGGCTCGAGGCGCTGCAACTGCTGCCCGAAGACTGGCCGCAGGCGCAGCGCGTCACGCTGTGGCGCAAGACTGTGGCCGCGCGCATCGACCGCGAAGGCAAGACCCTGCACCTGGCCAGCGGCGAGGCCCTGCCCTACGACAAGCTGGTGATCGCCACTGGCTCGCGCTCGACGCCACCCGACGCCGAGTTTCTGGCGCGGCCCAATGCCTTTGTGCTGCGCTCCGCCGACGACGCGCAGGCCATCCGCACCTGGGTGCAGCGCCGCGGCGCCAAGCGCGCGCTGGTGGTGGGCGGCGGCGTGCTCGGTGTCGAGGCCGCCGACGCGCTGCACAAGCTGGGCCTCAAGGTCACGCTGCTGCAACGCGCCGACCGCTTGATGAACGCGCAGCTCGACGAGCAGGGCGCGGCCAAGCTCAGCGGGTATCTGGAGAGCATCGGCATCCAGGTCGTCACCGGCAGCTCGGTGTTGCGCTTTGAGGGCAGCCCGCAGTTGCAGGCGGCCTGGCTGGCGCACGGGCCGCGGGTGCGCGCCGACGTCTTCGTCGCTGCCTTGGGCATCCAGGCCAACACCTTCCTGGCCGAGACCGCCGGCCTGCGGCTGGCCGACAACGGCGTGCGTGTCGACGCCCAGATGCGCACGTCCGACCCCGACATCTACGCCGTCGGTGACGTGGCAGAGCTCAAGGGCACGCCGCGCGGGCTGTGGCCCATTGGCGCGGCGCATGCGGCCACGGCGGTGGAGTCGATGCTGGGCCAGCCAGTGCCTTACGCCACGCCGCGCATCGTGCTGCAGCTCAAGTGCGAGGGCATCGCCCTGTGCAGCCAGGGCGAGATCGCGGCGCGCGAGGGCGATGAAGACTTCCACGCCCGCGATGGCGACCCCGCCTGGTGGCGGCTGATCGTGCGCCACGGGCAGCTCGTTGGCGGCTTGTACGTCGGCCCGCCCGGCACCGCCAAGGCCTTCACCAAGTTGCTGCAGCAGCCGGTGGATCTGGCACCGTTGCGCGCCGAGTTGCGCCAAGGCAGCCTGGAAGGGCTCAAGTCGCTGGCCCGCGCCTGAAGGCGCTGCGCATTCGTAGACGTCGGCACAGGCCTGCGGTCGATACCATTGGCGCCTTGAATCCTTGCCGACCCGCCCGCCCAATTGGCTGACTTCGCCACCCCCGCCGCCGCCCCCGCCGCCGCCTCACTCGACAGCACCGACCGCGCGGCCCTGAGGTCATTGCTGGATGTGGCTTTGCTGTTGTCGCAAGCCGCCGCAGCCTGGTGGGAAACACCCGACGGCGCGGTGCTGCAGTCCGCGGCTCACGATGCGCTCGCCGACGTCGCAGATGCAGAACGCCATGACGCCGTTCTCGACGGCATCTGCCACGCCCGCCTGGCGCTGCGCCACCCGCTCGTGCCAAACGCGCCGGGCCTGGGCGGCGTGCTCGCCGCTGCCGCGGCGCTGCTGCGTTCGCGGTCACAGGCCGAGGCGTGGCGCCTGGAAGCCGAGCGCCTGAACGATGCCGGTCGCACCGCGAGCGACTGGCTGTGGGAGACCAACGCCACCGGCAAGATGGTGTGGATGACCGAGAGCATCGCCGTGCTCACCGGCGCCACGGCGCTCGACCGCGTCGGCAGCTTCGTGCTCGACAACAACCGCGTGCGCACCGACGAATACGCCGCGTCATACGAGAGATACCTCGTCGACCGTGCCGCGCTGCGCCCCATCCGCGACCTGGTGCTCGACCGCATCACGCCCGACGGCGTCATCACGGTGTCGATCAACGGCGAACCGCGCTTCGACGCTGACGGCGGCTTTCTGGGCTACCGCGGTGCCACGCGCAACATCACCGCCGAGTTGGATGCCCGCACCGAGGCCAGGCGGGCGCACGCACTGCTGCAGCAGGCGCTGGACGGCCTGCCGGCCGGCGTGATGATCAGCGCGCCAGACGGCCGCATCTTGCTGACCAACGAGCGCTGGAACGACAGCATTGGCACGACGCTGCCCGCCGGCTGCGACACCTGGGAGGCGGTGGTGCGGCTGCGCGCCGAGCGCGGCGACTATCCCGACGCCGCGGGGCGCATTGACGAGTACGTGGCCTGGCGGCTGTCGCTGTGCTCCAAGCAGCCCCAGCCAGTCGAACTGCGCTGGCGCGGCGGCTGGGTGCTGTCGGTCGACCAGCGTCTGGCCGACGGCAGCGCGGTGCACCTGTCGATCAACATCACCGACCGCAAGCGCGCCGAGCAGGCACTGGCACATGCCGAAGACCGCTGGCGCTTTGCGCTCGACGGCGCTGGACACGGCGTGTGGGACTGGGACCACGAGACCGGCACCTACTACTCGCCGTCGTGGAAGTCGATGCTGGGCCATGCCGACGACGAGATCGGCAACGGGCGCCGCGAGTGGATCAGCCGCATTCACCCCGACGACCGCGACGCGGCGCTGGCCGAATTCGACCGCCACCGCCGCGGCGAGACCGCGATCTACGAGACCGAATACCGGCTGCGGCGCAAAGATGGCCAGTACCTCTGGATCCACGACCGCGGCCGTGCCTTGCGGCGCGACGCCGCGGGCTGGCCGCTGCGCGTGGTGGGCACGCATTCCGACATCACTCGGTTGCGCCTGGCCGACCAGGCGCTGCGCGACAAGCAGGCCGCCGAGATGGTGAGCCGCAGCACCAGCGAGTTCCTCTCGCGCATGAGCCACGAGATGCGCACGCCGCTCAACGCCGTGATCGGCTTTGCCGAGTTGCTGCACCTGCGCGGCGAGTACCGCGCCGACAAGGTCGAGTACATCCTGGCCGCCGGACGCCACTTGCTGGAGCTGATCAACGACGTGCTCGACCTGCAGCAGGTCGAGCAAGGCGGGCTGAGCTTGCAGACCGGGGGCGTCGATGTGGCGGCACTGACACGCGATGTCGAGGCGCTGCTGCGCCCGCAGGCCGGCAAGCTGGGCCTGGCGATGCAGATCGACGACCTGGCCGGCATTCACGTGCAGGCCGACCCACAGCGGCTGCGCCAGGTCTTGTTGAACCTTGGCTCCAACGCCATCAAGTACAACCGGCCGGGCGGTCAGGTGCGCTGGCAGCTTGACCGCAGCGACCCGGCGCGCTGGGGCATCGTCACCGAAGACAGCGGCGCCGGGCTTTCAGCGACGCAGCTGGCGCGCCTGTTCAGGCCCTTCGAGCGCCTGGGGCGCGAGACCAGCGGCACCGAAGGCAGCGGCCTGGGCCTGGTGATCGCGCGCCGGCTGGTGCAGGCGATGGGCGGCGAGCTGCTGATTGCCAGCGAGCCGGGCCGCGGCACCCGTGTCACGGTGTGGCTGCCGCGAGCGGCGGCGGCCCGTGCCGCGTTGGCCGACGAGCCGGCGCACGGCGTGGGATCTGGCATCGAGAGTCCTCGTGCCGTTCCGGTGCCGGTGCCGGGGCTGGGGCCGGTGCCGGTGCCGGTGCCCGTGTCGGCGCCCGATGCCGCAACGCCGCAGGCCCCCGCACGTCGTGTGCTCTACGTCGAGGACAACCCGCTCAACGCGCTGCTGTTCACCGAGGCGCTGCGTCACCATCCAGAGCTCAAGCTGCACGTGGCAGTCGATGGCCAGGACGCGCTGGCCGTGGTCGCCGATTGGCGCCCGGACCTGTTCGTCATCGACATGCACCTGCCCGGCGCCACCGGCACCGAGGTGCTGCACGCCCTGCGCGCCCTGCCAGGAATGCAAGGCGTGCCAGCCGTGGTGTGCACGGCCGACGCGATGCCGCAGGACCGCGAGCGCGCGCTCGCCAGCGGCTTTGACGGCTACTGGACCAAGCCGCTGGACATCCGCCGGCTGGCGGCCGACATCCAGGCCGTCCTTGGCACGCCGCAAGGCGTGGCCGAGGACTCTGATCCGCGTTGATCCGCGCTGATCAGCGCTTCGGCGGCCCGCTGCGCGAGGCGCCGGGCCGGGCGCCGCCGTAGCCGCCGCCGGCAGGCCGGCCACCGCCG
>JANPMR010000514.1:0-1590 GCA_031427055.1 Rubrivivax sp. | reverse complement strand
ACGAGATCCTGCAGATGGCCTTGCTGGAGCCGCGTCTGGCGATCCTCGACGAGACCGACTCCGGCCTCGACATCGACGCGCTGCGCATCGTCTCGAACGGTGTCAACCGGCTCAGCCACCGCGACAACGCCATCGTGCTGGTCACGCATTACCAGCGCCTGCTCGACCACGTCGTGCCCGATTTCGTCCACGTCATGGAAGCGGGCCGCATCGTCAAGACCGGCGGCAAGGAGCTCGCGCTGGAATTGGAGGCGCGTGGCTATGAGGGGGTCGGCGCACCCGCGGTGGCGGTGGCGACATGAGCCCGCCCGGCCGCCCGAAGGGCGAGTTCCGCAGTGCGCAGCACGAAGGTAGCCCCGTCAGCGCGGTCGTCGCGCTGCGGCGGCCCACCGTGACGGCCGGTCTCGATGCGCTGTGGGTCGGCCATCCCCGCCTGCCGCGCAGCCCCTGGGCGTTCGTCGATGCGCTGCGCAGCCGTGGCCATGACGACCTGGGCGCGCTGGCCCTGCCCACCTTGCACGACGAGGCCTGGCGCTTCACCGACCTGACGCCGCTGGGCCGGCTGTCGCTGCAGCCGACCGGTCGCACCGGCCCGGTGTCGGCGGCCGACATGGCCGGCTTCGCGCTCGAAGAAGCGACGACGCGACTGGTGTTCGTCGACGGCGTTCATGCACCCGAGCTGTCCGGCCCGGCCGTCCACGCCGGTGGCGCGCTGGTGGCCGACCTGCCCACCGCGCTGGCCACCGAGGCCGCCGCCGTCGAGGCGCATCTGGGCCGCCACCAGCCCAACGGCCGCGACGTCTTCGCGGCCTTCAACACGGCCTTCCTGCGCGACGCGGCGGTGATCCGGGTGCCGCGCAACGTCGCGCTCGCCGCGCCGGTCCACCTCCTGTTCATCACCACGCAGGCCGGCGTCGTCAGCCACCCGCGCTGCCTGCTGATCGCCGAGGCGGGCAGCAGCCTGACGCTGATCGAGGACCACGTCTCGCTGCCGGGCGCCGCCGGCCTGAGCAACGTCGTGACCGAGGTCGTGCTCGCCGAGCAGGCCCAGGTGCAGCACATCCGCGTGCAGCGCGACGGCGCGCAGGCCTTCCACATCGCCAACACCACCGTCGCGCTGGGGCGTGCCAGCCACTACCGGTCGGTCAGCCTGGACATGGGCGCGCAGATCTCGCGCCATCAGCTCGACGTCGTGCTGGGCGTTGGCGCCGACTGCGCGGTCGACGGCCTGGCCGTCGTCGCCGGCAGCCAGTTGGCCGACACCCACAGTTGCATCAGTCACGCGCAGCCGCATGGGCGCAGCCGCCAGTTGCACAAGTGCATCGCGGGCGGCACGGCGCGCGCGGTCTTCAACGGCAAGGTGATGGTGCGCCCTGGCGCGCAGCACACCGACGCGGCGCAGATGAGCCGCAACCTCTTGCTCAGTACGCGAGCGCGCATCGACACCCAGCCGCAGCTCGAGATCCTGGCCGACGATGTGAAGTGCACGCACGGTGCGACGGTGGGGTCGCTCGACAGCGAGGAAGTGTTCTACCTGCAGAGCCGCGGCTTGTCCGACAGCGCCGCGCGCGACCTGCTGACCTACGCTTT
>JANPMR010000513.1:0-9918 GCA_031427055.1 Rubrivivax sp. | reverse complement strand
GTGCTGTTCTTGCGCCGCGCGCTGACATAGCCGCCATCGCCCGCCGGCTGGTAGGTCGGGATCAACTGGTGCTTGCCGTTGCCGATGAGATCGGCGCGGCCCATCGACTTGAGCGCCTCGCGCAGCAGCGGCCAGTTGTTGGCGTCGTGCCAGCGCAGGAAGGCCTTGTGCAGGCGGCGGCGCTTCTCGCCGCGCACGGTGCTCACCGCTTCGGATCGCGCCGGGTCACGGCTGATGCCCTTGAGCGGATTGAGGTCGGTGTGGTACATCGCCGTGGCCGTGGCCATCGGGCTGGGGTAGAAGGTCTGCACCTGGTCGGCCTTGAAGCCGTTCTTCTTGAGCCAGATGGCCAGGTTCATCATGTCTTCGTCGCTGGTGCCCGGGTGCGCGGCGATGAAGTACGGGATCAGGTACTGCTTCTTGCCGGCCTCGGCGCTGTACTTGTCGAACATCTGCTTGAAGCGCTCGTAGCTGCCGATGCCGGGCTTCATCATCTTGCTCAGCGGCCCGCCCTCGGTGTGCTCGGGCGCGATCTTCAGATAACCGCCGACGTGGTGCGTGACGAGTTCCTTCACGTACTCGGGGCTCTGCACGGCCAGGTCGTAGCGCAGGCCGCTGCCGATGAGAATCTTCTTCACGCCGCGCAGCGCGCGGGCGCGGCGGTACAACTTCACCAGCGGGCCGTGGTCGGTGTTCAGGTTGGGGCAGATGCCGGGGTAGACGCAGCTGGGCTTGCGGCAGGCGGCTTCGATTTCGGTGCTCTTGCAGCCGATGCGCCACATGTTGGCGGTGGGGCCGCCGAGGTCGCTGATGACGCCGGTGAAGCCCTTGACCTTGTCGCGGATCTCTTCGATCTCGCGGATCACGCTGTCCTCGCTGCGGCTCTGGATGATGCGGCCCTCGTGCTCGGTGATCGAGCAGAAGGTGCAGCCGCCAAAGCAGCCGCGCATGATGTTGACGCTGAAGCGGATCATTTCCCAGGCCGGGATCTTGGTCGCGCCGTCATGGCCGCCGTGCTCGTCGGCGTAGCTGGGGTGCGGGCTGCGCGCGTAGGGCAGGTCGAAGACGTGATCCATCTCGGCCGTGGCCAGCGGGATGGGTGGCGGCGTGATCCAGACATCGCGCTCGCCATGGCGCTGCACCAGCGCGCGCGCGTTGCCGGGATTCGTCTCCAGGTGCAGCACGCGGTTGGCATGCGCGTAGAGCACGGCGTCGCTCTTGACCTGTTCGTAGGACGGCAGGCGGATCACGGTCTTGTCGCGTGCCGGCATCTGCACGGCGCCGGTCTTGCGGCTGACCGGAAACGCCACCACGGCCGTGTTGGCGCCCGGCGTCGGCGGCGTGGCGCCGTCCGCCTTGGCGCAGGTCTCGCCCACCGACGCGGCGGCCTCGCTCGTCGTCAGGTAGGGGTTGATGTGCTCGTCGATGCGGCCCGGGCGATCGACCTCGGTGCTGTCGATCTCCATGTAGCCCTGCGGCGCGAGCCCTGGCGCGGTGCGCACCATGAAGGCGGTGCCGCGCACGTCGGTGATGGTCTCCACCGGCACGCGCCGGGCCAGGCGGTGGGCGATCTCGATGATGGCGCGCTCGGCGTTGCCGTAGACCAGCAGGTCGGCCTTGGCGTCAACCAGCACGCTGCGGCGCACCTTGTCCTGCCAGTAGTCGTAGTGCGCGATGCGGCGCAGGCTGGCCTCGATGCCGCCCACGATCACCGGCACGTCAGACCACGCTTCCTTGCAGCGCTGGGTGTAGACCAGCGTGGCGCGGTCGGGCCGCTTGCCGCCCACGTCGCCGGGCGTGTAGGCGTCGTCGCTGCGGATTTTTCGATCAGCCGTGTAGCGGTTGATCATCGAATCCATGTTGCCGGCCGCCACGCCGAAGAACAGGTTGGGCTTGCCCAGCGCCTTGAAGGGCTCGGCGCCTTGCCAGTCGGGCTGCGCAATGATGCCGACGCGAAAGCCCTGCGCTTCGAGCGTGCGGCCGATCACCGCCATGCCGAAGCTCGGGTGATCGACGTAGGCGTCGCCGGTGACGATGACGATGTCGCAACTGTCCCAGCCCAGCGCCGCCATCTCGGCGCGGCACATCGGCAGAAACGGCGCAGGGCCGAAGCGCTTGGCCCAGAAGGGCCGGTAGCTGGTGATGGCTGGTGGCGCGGCGCGCGCGGCGGGGTCGGCGCGAGCCGGGGCAAGGGCGGTGGCTGGCACGGGCGGGACGCGCATTGGCGCGGGCGGGCCGGCAGCGCCGGCGAAGCCGCGATTGTCCGCGTTCACGGCCGCCCGCGGGGGCGCAAGGTCTAGTCTGCGGCGACCGCGGCGCCACGCTGCGGCAGAGGTGACGCGGGCGCCGCGGCCGGCGCAGCGTCGTCATCCACCTCCTCGCCCAGGAAGCCGCCACTCTGGTGCGCCCACAGCCGGGCGTAGATGCCGCCGGCGGCCAGCAGGCTGGCGTGGTCGCCGGTCTCGACGATGCGGCCGTGCTCCATCACCACCAAACGGTCCATCGCGGCGATGGTCGACAGCCGGTGCGCGATGGCGACCACGGTCTTGCCTTCCATCAGCTTGTACAGGCTGGTCTGGATGGCGGCTTCGACCTCGCTGTCGAGCGCGCTGGTGGCTTCGTCCAGCAGCAGGATGGGCGCATCCTTGAGCATCACCCGCGCGATCGCCACGCGCTGGCGCTGGCCGCCGCTGAGCTTGACGCCGCGCTCGCCCACGTGCGCGTCGTATCCCTTGCGGTCTTTGGCATCGGCCAGGCCGACGATGAAGTCATGCGCCTCGGCCTTTGCCGCCGCGCCCAGCATCTCGGCCTCGGTCGCGTCGGGGCGGCCGTAGACCAGGTTGTCGCGCACGGATCGGTGCAGCAGCGAGGTGTCTTGCGTGACCATGCCGACCTGGCGGCGCAGGCTTTCCTGCGTCACGCCGGCGATGTCCTGGCCGTCGATCAGGATGCGGCCCGACTCCACGTCATACAGGCGCAGCAGCAGGTTGACCACCGTGCTCTTGCCGGCGCCCGAGCGGCCGACGAGGCCGATCTTCTCGCCCGGCTGGATGGTCAGGCTCATGCCGTCGATGACCTTGCGCTTGCCGCCGTACGCGAAGTCGACGTTCTCGAAACGCAGCTCGCCGCGCGCCACGGCCAGCGGCTGCGCGTCGAGGCGGTCGACCACGGTGCGTCCGCGCGACAGCGTGGCCATGCCGTCCTGCACCGTGCCGACGTGCTCGAACAGCGTCGCCATCTCCCACATCACCCAGTGCGAAATGCCGCTGAGCCGGAACGCCATGGCGCTGGCCGCCGCCACCGCGCCCACGCCGACGGCGCCCTGCGTCCACAGCCACAGGCAGGTGGCCGCGGTGGCGGCGATGAGCGACACGCTGAGCGCCTGGCTGACGGTCTCGAAGGCCGTCACCAGGCGCATCTGCGCCAGTCCGGTGGCCTGGAACTCCTGCATCGCGGCACGCGCGAAATGGGCCTCGCGCTGGGCGTGCGAGAACATCTTGACGGTGGCGATGTTGGTGTAGGCGTCGGTGACGCGGCCGGTCATCAGCGATCTTGCATCGGCCTGCTGCTGCCCGATGCGGCCCAGGCGCGGCACGAAGTACCACAGCGTGAGCAGGTACACCACCAGCCAGCCCAGGTAGGGCAGCATCAGCCAGAGGTCGAAGGCGCCCACCACCACCACGCAGGTGATGAAGTAGATGATGACGTAGACGAGGATGTCGAGAAAGATCATCCAGACGTCGCGCACCGCCAGCGCGGTCTGCATCACCTTGGTGGCGATGCGGCCGGCGAACTCGTCGCCGTAGAAGGCCATGCTCTGCTCGAGCATCAGGCGGTGAAAGTTCCAGCGCAGGCGCATCGGAAAGTTGACGTGCAGGCCCTGGTACTTGAAGAGCGCGAAGAAGGCCGCCAGCAGCACGCTGGCCACCAGCACGCCCGACAGCAGCATCAGCGTGCGGCCTTCCTGCTGCCATAGCTGCGCCGGCGGAACGCGGCCGAGCACATCGACCACGTGCGCCATCATGCTGAACAGCAGCGCCTCGAAGGCGCCGATGGCGGCGCACAGCAGCATCACCATCAGCAGCAGCGGGCGCGTGCCGCGGGTGCCTTCCCACAGAAAGGCCAAGAACTGACGCGGCGGTGGTGGCGGCAGGGCATCCGGGTAGGGATGCACGAGTCGTTCGAAGCGTTGGAACAAGATGAACCCCTGGCGCGCGCCGGGTGGGGCGCGTCGGTGACGACGGTGCGGGCATGGTGTGTCCGGCCGGCGGGTGGCCGCTCTGGGCCTGGACTGTGGATTATCCTGGCCCGCCGTGCAGCTTTCGTGAACCGCAAGGGCTATGCCCTATGGCAGAGGCGATTCAGGCCAGCCGGAAGGTGGCGACCAGGGCCGCCAGCCGCGCCGCCTGGTCCTTCAGGCTTTCGGCAGCGGCCGCGCTCTGCTCCACCAGCGCCGCGTTCTGCTGCGTCATCCGATCCAGGTCAGACACCGTCCGGCTGACCAGCCCGAGCCGGGCGTCCTGCTCTGCGGTGGCCTGCGAGATCTCACCCACGATGTCGCGCAAGCGCTGCACGCTGGACACGATCTCGCCCATGGTGCTGCCAGCGTCGGCGACCAGGCGCGCGCCGCTCTCCACGCTGTCGACGCTGGCACCGATCAGGCCCTTGATCTCGCGCGCCGCGCCGGCCGAGCGGCTGGCCAGCGAGCGCACCTCGGAGGCGACGACCGCAAAGCCGCGGCCCTGCTCGCCGGCACGCGCCGCCTCGACCGCCGCATTGAGGGCCAGGATGTTGGTCTGGAAGGCAATGCCGTCGATGACACCGATGATGTCGGCGATCTTGCGAGAACTGGCGTTGATGCGGTCCATCGTCGCCACCACATCGGACACCACGGTGCCGCCGCGCCGTGCCACGGTGCTGGCGGTGCCCGACAACTGGCTGGCGTGCCGCGCCGCTTCGGCGCTGCTGGTCAGCGCCCGGTGCAGTTGCGTCACGGAGCCCGCCGTGGCCTGCAACTGGGACGCCGCCTGCTCCGTGCGCTGGCTGAGATCCTGGTTGCCGGCCGCTACCTCGCTGCTGGCCCGCTCGATCGAGCCCGACGCCTCGCGCAGCTGCCCGACCAGTGACCGCAAGGACTCCTGCATGTGCGCCAGCGCCCGCATCAGCGCCGCGGCCTCGTCGTCGCCCCGCGTGTCGAGGGCGCCGGCCAGATCGCCCTGGGCAATGCGCTCGGCCACCTGGACCGCCTGCTCGATCGGCCCGCACACCGACTGCAAGGTCTGCCACATCAGTGGCATCAGCACGAGCAAAGCCACGATGACGACCGCCAGCCGCAACATGGAGGCCAGCCGCTCGGCGCCCGCAATCTGGTCGCGGATGCCCTCTTGGCGGACTTGCGAGGACTTGAGCATCGCATCGGCCGACTTGCCCAGGGCCAGCGCGGTCTCCTCGGCGCGCTCGGCGTAGGCCAGCGCCACGGCGCCGTCGATGCGGGCCTGCTGCAACTGCTCGGCAATGGGGCCGATGGCCGCCACGTAGGCCACCAGCTGTTCGTTCAGCGTCTTGACCAGCCGACCCAGGTCGGCATCGTCCGGACTCGACTTGGCGATGGCATCGCCCTGCGCGCGCACGGCACCGGTCTGCGCCTTCCACAACCCGATCAGGCGCTCCACCTCGTTGGTGTTGGAAGACCCCACGGCGATGATGCTGGCCTGCAGCCGCCGCACCTCGGACAGGGCTTCGCGCAGCCGGGCCACCGATTCGGCGCTGCGGGCGGCCTCGTCGAAGAGCGCCCCGGTTCGCGCGACGCCCGACTGGCTGGCCCAGACGCCCCAGGCACCCAGCAATGCCAGCGTCGAGGCGACGGCCACCATGATGCCGATGAAGCGGGCGCGGAGCGTGATGCGGCGCAGTTGCATGCGGAGGTGTCCTGGTTGGGTCTGGTCGGCTGCGCGGCCGATGACGGGCCGACCTGCATGCTGCCAAACCGGGTGCGTCCTGGCAGACGGAGAAAGAGGCGCTTCACCGCCCAGATCGACGGCCCGCCAGGCCAGCGCCGTGGCACGCGCGGGCGGCCCCAAAAGTGAAACCCCTCCGAGCGTGTGACCGCCGGAGGGGCTGGCAACCAAGTTGCCGGTGGGGCTCCGGAGGAAATAGGTCCGGGGCTCCTGACGCGCTGGTATTGCGCCGTCTGTGGTGCCTGCAGTGCAGGCGCCGCCAGCATAGGCCGATCACGGGCTGGCCGCAAGCGGTTCGCGTGAGCTTTTTGACTCCTGATCGGCAGCTTCTGCGGCCGGCCTCAGCGCGGCGCCAGCAGGCCGGCCACCAGCGACGCGACGCGTTGCTCTACCGCGGCGTCCATGGTGATCGTGCGCCCCCATTCGCGCTGCGTCTCGCCGGGCCACTTGTTCGTGGCGTCCAGCCCCATCTTGCCGCCCAGGCCGCTCACCGGCGAGGCGAAATCCAGGTAGTCGATGGGTGTGTTTTCCACCAGCAGGGTGTCGCGCACCGGGTCCATGCGCGTGGTGATGGCCCAGACCACTTCTTTCCACTCGCGGATGTCGATGTCGTCGTCGGTGACGACGATGAACTTGGTATACATGAACTGGCGCAGAAAGCTCCACACGCCAAACATCACCCGCTTGGCGTGCCCGGGGTAGGCCTTCTTGATGGCGACCACCGCCAGGCGGTAGCTGCAGCCCTCGGGTGGCAGGTAGAAGTCGACGATCTCGGGAAACTGCTTGCGCAGGATCGGCACGAAGACCTCGTTGAGCGCCATGCCCAGCACCGCGGGCTCGTCGGGCGGTTTGCCGGTGTAGGTGGAGTGGTAGATCGGGTCGCGGCGGTGCGTCAGGCGGTCGACGCGGAAGACCGGAAACCAGTCCTGCTCGTTGTAGTAGCCGGTGTGGTCACCGAAGGGGCCTTCCAGCGCGTGCAGGTAGCCGTTTTGCTCGCGCAGTTTGACGCCGTGGTCCGATTCGCCCGTGAAGCCCGCCGTCGCGGTGGGGATGTGGCCCTCGAGCACGATCTCGGCGCTGGCCGGCACCTGCAGCTTCCAGCCGGACTCGCCCACCGACGAGTCGATCACCTCGGTGCGGCTGCCCCGCAACAGGCCGGCGAACTGGTACTCGCTCAGCGTGTCGGGCACCGGCGTCACGGCGCCCAGGATGGTGGCTGGGTCGGCGCCCAGTGCCACAGCAATCGGGAACGGCTGCCCGGGGTTGACGCGCGCGAACTCACGAAAGTCGAGCGCGCCGCCGCGATGCGCCAGCCAGCGCATGATGACCTCGCGCCGGCCTATCACCTGCTGGCGGTAGATGCCCAGGTTCTGGCGCCGGCGCGGCGCGGCCACGGCCTGCGGGCCGCGCGTGATGACCAGCCCCCAGGTGATGAGCGGCCCGGCGTCACCCGGCCAGCAGGTCTGCACGGGCAAGGCGCCCAGGTCGACATCGCCACCCTCGATCACCACGTCCTGGCATGGCGCGCTGCGCTGCACTGCGGGCTTCATGTCCCACAGCGCCTTGATCATCTGCAGCAGCTTGCCGGCGTCCTTCAGGCCTTTGGGCGGCTCGGGCTCTTTCAGGTTGGCCAGCACCGTGCCCACGTCACGCAGGTCGGCCAGCGACTCGGCGCCCATGCCCAGGGCCACTCGTCTGGGGGTGCCGAACAGGTTGATCAGGCACGGAATGTTGTAACCCACAGGCTGCGTGCACAGCACGGCGGGGCCGCCCGCGCGCAGCAGCTTGTCGCCGATTGCCGTCATTTCGAGCCTTGGCGACACCGGATCGGCGAGTTTTCGCAACTCACCCAGCTTTTCCAGCTGGCCCATGAAGTCGCGCAGGTCCCGGTACTTCATGTGTTTCGGATATTAGAGAGGCGTTTTATATGCTTGACCGTGTATGTAACGATTCCTAGAATTCGGCCAGTCCTGAACTTTCAGGGTTTACCCGTGCAAGCGCCGTTGGGAACGAGCGCCACCCGGTAACCGCCCCGCCAGGAGATCAGCAGCCCGCTCGAGGCTTGCGACCCTGCGGTTGATTATCACTGGACCCTGCTAGCGCCCCGGCGCGACGGCAAGGTGTCACAGGCAATCAGGAGAGAGCCATGAGGCATGCCCTAGAGATGCTGCGCCGCGGCCAGCGCGCGACCACGCGCTCGCTGACGGTCTTTGTCGGCGACGTCGGCCGCGGTCTGCTGGACGTCAGCCACAACACCCTGGCGCTGGTGGGTCTGGCGTCGATCGCCGTGCTGGTGTTTGCGCTGGGCCGCGCCGACATCCGTCAGCAGGTCGAAACCGTGGCGCTGGAGTGGCTGCAAACGCGCCACGAGGCGCGCGAACAGGTGGCCGGCAATGTCTTGTCGGCCGTCGCCGAACCCGATGCGGTGTCGCGCGCCACGGCAGCGAGCCTGACGGACCTG
This sequence comes from Rubrivivax sp., assembly GCA_031427055.1. GTDB lineage: Bacteria > Pseudomonadota > Gammaproteobacteria > Burkholderiales > Burkholderiaceae_C > Rubrivivax. The sequence continues at coordinate 1,500 of JANPMR010000513.1, read as the reverse complement.
CCGCGCCAGCAAGCCACACTGGCAAGCTGGATTGCCCGCCGCTACAAGGTGGCGCCCGAGCCAGTGGCCGCACTGGTGCAAGAAGCCTTCGCCATCGGCCGGCGCGCCGGGCTGGACCCGACGCTGATCCTGGCCATCATGGCGGTCGAGTCGGGCTTCAACCCATTCGCCCAGAGCCCCGTGGGCGCCCAGGGCCTGATGCAGGTGATGACCCGCGTGCACGACGACAAGTACGTGGTCTTCGGCGGCAAGCACGCGGCTTTCGACCCCATCAGCAACCTGCGCGTGGGCGTGCAGGTGCTCAGGGACTGCATCGCACGCGCCGGTGGTGTGCAGGAAGGCCTGCGCTTCTACGTTGGCTCGGCGCTGCACGACAACGACGGCGGCTACGCCGGCCGCGTGATGACCGAGCAGGCGCACATGCGCGCCGTGGCCGACGGCCGCAGCGTGCCGCTGAATGCGAGCAACGTGCCGGCCACGCCGACACCTCCCGTAGCTGCCGAGAGCGCACAGCCCACCGCGGCACTGCAGGCCCCGGGCGCCAGCCAACTCGCACTGCTGCGCTGAGGCAAGCGCACCAAGCCTGCCCCGAAGCCCGGCCGGCTACACTGACGACCCGCGCGACTGGCGATAGGGGCACAGCCCCTGAGGTGGATGACCACCGGGAAGCGCGGGCCGCGGCGCAGCCCGCCGCGGTGCCCGCCGTTCGCCTGGGCAGCCCTCGACCGCACAGCGCCGCTCCCGCGCCGCCTGCCGGCTTTCGAAGGCCCTTCACCCGAAGAGGACTGCCATGTTCGACCGTTCCACGTCCACCATTGCCCAGGTTGACCCCGAAGTCTGGGCCGCCATCGAGGCCGAGAACCGCCGGCAAGAAGAGCACATCGAGCTCATCGCGAGCGAAAACTACACCAGCCCGGCCGTCATGGCCGCCCAGGGCAGCCAGCTCACCAACAAGTACGCCGAGGGCTACCCCGGCAAGCGCTACTACGGTGGCTGCGAGAACGTCGACGTCGTCGAGACACTGGCCATCGAGCGCATCAAACAGCTCTTTGGTGCCGGCTACGCCAACGTGCAGGCCAATTCGGGCTCGCAGGCCAACCAGGCGGTCTTCTTTGGCCTGCTGCAACCCGGCGACACCATCATGGGCATGAGCCTGGCCGAAGGCGGTCACCTCACGCACGGCATGGCGCTCAACATGAGCGGCAAGTGGTTCAAGGTGGTCAGCTACGGGCTGGACGCCAACGAGGCCATCGATTACGACGCCATGGAGCGCCTGGCCCACGAGCACAAGCCCAAGCTCATCATCGCCGGCGCCAGCGCCTACAGCCTGCGCATCGACTTCGAGCGCTTCTACCAGGTGGCCCGGGCCGTGGGCGCGTACTTCATGGTCGACATGGCGCACTACGCAGGCCTGATCGCCGCCGGCGTCTACCCCAACCCGGTGCCGCACGCCGACGTGGTGACCAGCACCACGCACAAGAGCCTGCGCGGCCCGCGCGG
>JANPMR010000512.1:0-3315 GCA_031427055.1 Rubrivivax sp. | reverse complement strand
GCCCTACGACAACATCGCGGCGCAGGACTACCCGGCGATGCTGGTCACCACCGGGCTGTGGGATTCGCAGGTGCAGTACTACGAGCCGGCCAAGTACGTGGCCCGGCTGCGCGCCAAGAAGACCGACCGCAACCCGCTGCTCTTTGCCATCAATCTGGAAGCCGGCCACGCGGGTGCATCGGGCCGCTTCGGCGCGTTGCCTGAATTTGCGCGCGAGTACGCCTTTGTCATCGACCTGGCGGGGTTGGCGAAGCCGTAGCTCGCTTGCGGCGGGCTTGCAGACCCGTGGGTCTCGGCCGCTGGCCGACAAGGCAGCTCTTCGGCGACGCGCCGGTCAAATGCGGTGCGTGTGCCGCCTTCACTGAGCTTGGCACGAACAGCGCTGACTGAAAGCCGACGGCTTCCTGACGACTTCGCGGCGGCGGCTGCGCACACTGACATCCGTCACGTGCAACCCCCACCGAGGTCAATGATGAAACTCACCGCCCGAACTCTCGCCCTTCCCGTCACCCTGGCCCTGTCGGCACTGCTGGGCGGCGCCCAGGCCGCGGCGCTTCGGCCCAGGACGCGGTGGCCGATCGAGACTCGTTCGCGTTTGTCGTGGCAGCAGGCCAGCAACTGCTCGAGATTTCCGTGCAGATGCAGGACACCGTGGGCAACATGGCCTGGTCGCAGTGGCGACTCTGGCACGCCAACTCGGCGCAGGACATGGACGGCACCGAGCTGGACGTGACGCTCATGGCGCTGTCGCCAGGCGCGCAAGGCGCGGCCACGGTCAGCGGCGTCTGGGGTCCTGGCCTGTACCAGTTGCGCAACCAGAACTTGTCCTGGTTTCCGCCGCTGGCAGTGGCCGACTACCGCGTGGACATGGTTGTGCGCGACCTTGTGACCAGCGTGCCCGAGCCGAGCACCTGGGCCACAGCCTGCGCCGGCCTGACCCTGCTGGCGGCACGTCGGTGGCGAACCGAGCGGATGTCAGCCCCGTTCGCTGGGCTTGTGCGGGCCACAGTTTCGCGGTTCGCCCTGCCAGCTCAGGATCGTTGACGCTGGGCACCACGATCCTCGTGCGGTGCCCGCACTCCGTTCGGTACCCATCTTTCGACCCGCGCGGACCGCCCCTGTGAGACCGAGAGCCTTGTCCAAGATGGGCCGGGCTGCGAAGCGATCACGTGAAACCCAGGTAGCCCCCGAGTGGCTGCTCTCAGGTGGCAAGTCGAAGGGCACTTGACCCCATGCCGACGCAGATCCGCTGGATCTCGCTGCCGCAAAGCGGCTATTCGATGGCCAGTCGTGAACTCCAATGGCGACGCCACCGGGGGCGTGATGCCGTCGTACCTGGACGCTCTCAGCTCCATCGCCGCATGCCCAACGCTGCGTTGGATCGATTCGTTGGTCGTCGCCGGCCGCGTGATGTAGCGGCAAGGCGGCGCCCAGCGCTTGGCGATCGTGGCGTCGCAGCGCATGTCGGCGTGGGGGCTTCGACCGCCTGGGCTTCGTCGTCGCTCAGGTCAGCCGAATCCCTGGCTTCAATCAACACGCCCCGATCACTCTTCTTGGCAGACCGCGGTGACGCGAATGCCCATGCTCTGTTCCGCCCCATTCATGGCCCCCCAAGCCGCGCCCTCATGCAGGCCTATAGTTGACTAACTTACTCAGGTATCAACGCTGGCAACGCGGTCTTGACCACGACCGACCGGATGCCGCCAAGACAGTTGCAGCGCCGGTCGCGAACGAGGTTCACGCATCCAGCGATGCGCCGCAAGGTTCCCACCGAGCTTGCTGGTGGCTGCGTTTTCAGAAAGAGAGTTCGACCTATGACGATGACACTGACTGACCGTGCTGCAGCCCAGATCCGGCGCCAGCTCGACAAACGCGGCTCGGGCATCGCGCTGCGCATCGGCGTCAAGAAGGTGGGCTGCACAGGTCTGGCCCACACCTTCGAGATCGCCGACGAGGTCCGGCCCGGCGAACACAGCTTCGAGTCGCACGGCGCCCGCCTGGTGGTCGATGCTGAAAGCTTGCTGGCTCTGGATGGCTCGCACATCGACTTCGTCACCGAAGGCCTCACGCAGCGCTTCAAGTTCGACAACCCCAACGTGGACAGCGAGTGCGGTTGCGGCGAGAGTTTCAACGTCAAGAAGCCGTCAGCCGTGGCCGCGGCGGACGCGCTTGCCAGCCCATCCGGGGAGGCCTGATGAGTGCCGTGCTGCAGCAACTCGTCAACCAGCCCTACAAGCATGGCTTCGTCACCGACATCGAGTCCGATGTCGCACCCAAGGGCTTGAGCGAAGACACCATCCGCATGATTTCGGCCAAGAAGAACGAGCCCGCGTGGTTGCTCGAGTTCCGCCTTGGCGCCTACCGCACCTGGCTGCAGATGCAGGCGCCAGCCTGGCCCAACCTGCACTACCCGAAGATCGACTTCCAGGCCATCAGCTACTACGCCGCGCCGCGGCAGAAGGCCAAGCTCAAGAGCATGGACGAGGTCGACCCGGAGCTGCTGCGCACCTTCGAGAAGCTCGGCGTGCCCCTGCACGAGCGCATGGCGCTGGCCGGCGTGGCGGTGGACGTGATCTTCGACAGCGTCTCGGTGGCCACCACCTACAAGCACAAGCTGGCCGAGGTCGGCATCATCTTCTGCTCGATGTCCGAGGCCGTGCAACAGCACCCCGAGCTGGTGCAGAAGTATCTCGGCACGGTCGTGCCCCAGGCCGACAACTACTACGCCGCGCTCAACTCGGCGGTGTTCACCGACGGCTCGTTCTGCTTCATCCCCAAGGGGGTGAAGTGCCCGATGGACCTCTCGACCTACTTCCGCATCAACACCGAGGAGTCGGGCCAGTTCGAACGCACGCTGATCGTGGCCGAAGAGGGTGCCTCGGTGTCGTACCTGGAAGGCTGCACCGCGCCCGCGTTCAGCACGAACCAGCTGCACGCGGCGGTGGTCGAGCTGGTGGCGCTGGACAACGCCGACATCAAGTATTCGACCGTGCAGAACTGGTACGCGGGCGACGAGAACGGCGTCGGCGGCATCTACAACTTCGTCACCAAGCGCGGGCTGGCCAAGGGTGTGAACTCGCGCATCTCCTGGACCCAGGTCGAGACCGGCTCGGCCATCACCTGGAAGTACCCGTCGGTCGTGTTGCGCGGCGACAACTCGGTCGGCGAGTTCTATTCGGTGGCCGTCACCAACCACCTGCAGCAGGCCGACACCGGCACCAAGATGATCCACCTGGGCAAGAACACGCGCAGCACGATCATCAGCAAGGGCATCTCGGCCGGCCGCTCCAGCAACAGCTACCGCGGGCTGGTCAG
>JANPMR010000511.1:0-1996 GCA_031427055.1 Rubrivivax sp. | reverse complement strand
TTGTCCGAAGAAGACGGTGTGCGCTACCTGCACCTGGGCACGATGTGGATCCAGGGCGGCATGCGCATGCGCAAGCCGCAGGTGGTGGAGATCGACTACGTGCAGCGCATGCTGGCCAGCCTGCTGTGGCTGCCGACCGAGCGGCTGGGCGAGGGCCAGGCCGTGCAACTCGGCCTGGGCGCCGGTGCGATCACGCGTTTCACTGCCGTGCAGTTGAAGATGCCGACCACCGTGGTCGAGATCAACCCGCAGGTGATCGCTGTCAACCACAGCCACTTCCATCTGCCGCGCGAGGTCGAGCTGGTGCGCGGCGACGCCGCCGACTGGCTGGCGCAGGCCGAAGCCGGCAGCGTGCGCTTGCTGCATGTCGATCTCTACGACCATGAGGCCGCCGCGCCGGTGCTCGACGACGAGGACTTCTACCGCGCCTGCCGCAAGCTGCTCGAGCCCGGCGGCGTGTTCAGCGTCAACCTCTTCGGCCGCCACTCCAGCTACGCGCAAAGCCTGGCGCGCATTGCCGCGGCCTTTGGCGGCGACCAGGTCTGGAGCCTGAGGCCCACGCGCGAAGGCAATACGGTGGTGGTGGCCGGCCGCGCCGTGACGGTGCCCGATCGCGAAACACTGGCCGCGCGGGCGGCTACCATCGAAGCGCGCTTCGGTGCCCTCGGGCTGCCGGCGCGCAAGTGGCTGCGCATGGTGCGGCCCTACACCCCACCGCAGGACGCCGCCCCATGAACCGAGCCGTCACCGCATCGCTGCCACCCGGCCCGCCGCCCGCGCCTGCGCCCAAGGGCCGGCTCGAGTGGCCGCTGCTGCTGGGCTGGCTGCGCGAAGACGGCCTCATCAGCGCTGGTGACGCCGAGCGCGTGACGGCGCGCTTTCGCGCTGGCAGCTCCAGCCTGCACGCGCTGGTGCGCCTGGGTGGCGCCGGCCTGTTGCGCCAAGGCGGCGGACAGTCGCTGGACCTGGAGGCGCTGACCGAGTGGCTGGCGGGCCGCTGCCGCCTGCCCTATCTGCGCATCGACCCCTTGCGCGTGGACGTGGGCCGCGTGGCCGATGTGATGAGCGTGCAATACGCGCAGAGCCGCCACGCGCTGCCGGTGTCAGTGTCGGCCACCGAGGTCGTGATCGCCACCGCCGAGCCCTTCGACATCGGCTGGCTGCCCGAGATCGAAACCCACACGCGGCGCAGCGTGCGCCTGGTGGTGGCCAACCCCGAAGACCTGCGCCGCTACACGACCGAGTTCTATGCCCTGGCGCGCAGCGTGCGCGCGGCGCAAAAGAGTGGCGGCGATGTCTCCAGCAGCGCCAGCTTCGAGCAACTGGTGGAGCTCGGCAAGACCAACAAGACGCTCGACGCCAACGACCAGGGCGTGGTGCAGGTGGTCGACTGGCTGTGGCAGTACGCGTTTGACCAGCGCGCCAGCGACATCCACCTCGAGCCGCGGCGCGAGATGGGCGCCATCCGCTTTCGCATCGACGGCGTGCTGCACACCGTGTACCAGGTGCCGCTGACGGTGATGGGCGCGATGACGGCGCGCATCAAGCTGCTGGGCCGCATGGACGTGGTCGAGCGCCGCCGGCCGCTCGACGGCCGCATCAAGACCCGCCGCCCGGACACGCCCGAGAAGGCCGGCGGCGAGGTCGAGATGCGGCTGTCGACCCTGCCCACGGCCTTTGGCGAAAAGATGGTGATGCGCATCTTCGACCCCGAGGCCGCGGTCAAGGGCCTGGCGGCGCTGGGCTTCGGCCCGCAGGAAAGCAAGACCTGGCAAGAGCTGATCGCGCGGCCACACGGCATCATCCTGGTCACCGGGCCCACCGGCAGCGGCAAGACGACGACGCTGTACAGCACGCTCAAGACGCTGGCCACCGAAGACGTCAACGTCTGCACCATCGAAGACCCGATCGAGATGATCGAGCCGGCCTTCAACCAGACCCAGGTGCAGCCGGCGCTGGACATGAACTTTGCCGAGGGCCTGCGCGCGCTGATGCG
>JANPMR010000510.1:0-9344 GCA_031427055.1 Rubrivivax sp. | reverse complement strand
GACGCACGTCATCCATGTGGAAGACCAGGTCGCAGTCGTTTCAACCCACGCGCGCCCCGCGAGGGGCGCGCGACCAGCGCCTGCAGCAGATGGGCTTTGCGGCGCAAATGTTTCAACCCACGCGCGCCCCGCGAGGGGCGCGCGACACCGTTCGCGCAAGTCGTTGCTGAGGTGGGAAAAATTCATCGTCACGCGCGAACCACATCGTCAACGGGCGCGACTGGGACTGCACGGGGCAAGGCATTCGAGTTACCTCAGTCTGATCAAGCACTTACGGCCCGCGCGAACCGCGGCGGGCAGGCCCGACGCTTAAGGTTCGCGCAGCACTTCGATCATAGAACCAGAGGTTCGTCGAAGTCCGTCGCCTTGAAGCGCCCGTGCTCGCGCACTTCGCAACCGCGCGTGTCGGCCATGCGATATAGACGCAAACAGTCCTGTCCCAACTCGATTTCACGCAACAGGCGGCGCTCGATGTCCTCCATGCCGGCCAGATCGATCTGGCACTCGAACACCGACTTCTGCACTCGCTGCCCGACGCTTTCACATACCTTGGCCACGCGACGCAGGCGGCGTCGGCCGGCACGGGTTTCGGTGTTCACGTCGTAGCAGACGATGACAAGCATTCAAGTGCTCCGATGGCCTGCTGCTAGTTGGGCTTACCGCAGTGCAAACGGTGGATACAGCGCCGCTTCGCCGCGCAGATGGCGAGCCAACAAGCGCGCCTGCACCAACGGCACCAATCCCAGTGGCAGGCTCTCGGCCAGCACCGGGTGCGTCAGTGCTTCCTGCTTGCGCTCCTGAAACGCCACCACCACCGCCTTGCGGGCGTCGCCCTCCAGCAGCACGGCACCGCCTTCGCGCTGCACAAAGGCGGTGGCATCGACCTGTCCGCGGTTGATCAGCGACAGCGCCAGCCGGTCGGCCCAGGGCCGAAACTCCTCGACGAGGTCTAGCGCAAGCGACGCTCGGCCCGGCCGCACGGCGTGCAGAAACCCGATCTGCGGGTCCAGCCCGGCAGCTTCACAGGCGCTGCGGCAGTCGTTGGTCCACATCGAGTACAGGAAAGACAGCAAGGCATTCATCCGGTCCCGTGGCGGGCGGCGTGTGCGGCCGTCCATGGCAAAACTGTCGCGAAGGTCGGCGCGCACCAGCAAGTTCAGCGCTGCGAAGTAGCCGCGTGCCGCTTCGCCTTCCACGCCACGCATGGCGTCCAGCGAGTCAGCCTCAGGCAAGGCGCGCAGGCTGGCGGCGATGTTCTGCGCGCTGCGGGTGAGTGCAGCCTCGTCGCCCTCGGCCTTGGCCTCGCGCGCGCCGCGCAGCAACACCGCGCGCTGGTTGCGCAGCTTGCCGCCGACCACGCTGCGAGCCAGGTTCAGCGTGAAGGCCGTATCACCCGCTGCGCGATGCTGGGCCTGGCGCAGCAGCACGTTGCCGCCGGTGGCACCTTCCAGCCGGGCCTTGAAACGGCCGGCGTCGTCCAGCAGCACCAGCGCGATGGCGTCATCGGCCAGACGATGCATCAGCGGCGCACTGATGCCCACATGGCCAAAGCACACAACCGCCTGCAGGTGGTGCAGCGGCACGCGCAGGCGCGTGTCGTCGCCAACCATCACGCGCAAGGTGTCGTTGTCCAGGCGCAGGCGGCTTTCGGCCAGCGTCACGTAGAGCGTATTGAGCAGGTGCATGGGATTGAAGAGCGGGCGTCAGCGAACGTCGACGGCGTCGTCGTCGATGCTGCCTTGGAGCAGATCCTGCATGCCGGCCAGTCGCGCCAGCGCTTGCGGCTGACAGCGGTCGCGCAGCGAACAAGCCTTGCAGCGGCGCGGGTCGCTGGTGGGTGGCGGCAGCACGCCGATCACCAGCATGGCCGCCACGCCGTCGCGGGCCTGCAGCACTTGCTGTCGCAGTCCGTCGTCAATGGTCACCACGCGGCGGCGGCGCGAACTGGCGTAATACAGCGCGCCTTCGTTCACCGTGCGGCCGGTCATCGCTGCCAGACACAAGGCCTGGGCGGCGAGCTGAATGTCGTCACAGGCGGCGATGTCGGCGGCCTTGTTGCGTGAGCCATGCTTGTATTCGACCGGGTAGGGCGTGCCCTCGGGCTCAAACTCCACCACGTCTGCCTTGCCGATGAGGCCCAACGCGTCGTTCCACACCGGCAGAGCGCGTTCGACGCGCAGTCCGCGGCGGAACTCAAAGCCGGGGTCGTCCACCTGCCGGTGCACGGCCTGGCCGCGCAGGGTGTGCAAGTTGTCGTCGAAGGCCTGTTCCAGATGGATCAGGCCGCATTGGCGCGGGCAATAGGCCCAGTGCTGCAGGGCCGACAGGGGGATCGGGTCAGCGGCTTCCATCATCTGCCAAAGCAACAAACGGCCTGCGGCGCAGTCCATGAGCCGTGACGACGACGAGCAGCCCCTCCACGGGGCCCTCCAGGGCTTGCAAAGTCAAGGCCAGTGCGACGTCCGACACGATGGGATGCAAGCGCAAGTAGACGATGCACGGCGGCGGCGGGGCGCCGCGCTGAAAAACCAGGTCGCCGAAGTCGGAATCGAAAGTGACAAGACAGCGCTGCTGTTCGCGCGCCATCGCCAGCACGTGAATGTCGGCGACGCCAGGCGCCAGCACCGCCACGCGTTGCACGTCGTGCCCGGCTTGCTCCAGCCCGCGTGCTGCGCTGTGCGGAAAGTTCTCGTCCAGCAGCAGCCGGGTCATTCCGCGGCAGCGGCGCTGCTGGCTTCAGCAACCTTGGCTTTCATCACAAAGTCCTCGTCCTTCATGCAGTCGCGCACGAAGGCGAATACGGCCTGCAGGTCGTCGGGTTTGAGGTGAGGGTATTCCTCAAGGATGCGGGTCTCGGTCCAGCCCGAAGCCATCAAATCGAGAACGAAGTCAACGCCGATGCGCGTGCCGGCGATGCGCGGGCGCCCAAACAGCGTGTCGGATGTGGTGACGATTCGTCCATGCCAGTCCATTTTCAGCACCTCCGGGTGAGTGTGACGCCGGGCGCGGCCTGCAGGCTTTCGCCCACGGCCAGCGCCTTGCCGTCGAACGCGACAGAGTATGCGGCGAACTCACGCGCGGGTGCAGTCGCGTCGCCGCTGCGCACCACTGTGAGGCGGTCGAACAGGGCGTGGGCATGGGCATTGCCGAGTTCGCTGTCGTGGCTGAACACGTAGAGGCCGCGTGTAGCCATCTCGCCGCGTGCGGCCGAGCGGTCGTGCTCAAACATGTCCTCCAGCGCCTTGAAGAAGAGTTCAAGGTCGTCCGATGAGAAGCCGGTTTGTTTCGCGAGGAAGGCCGAGACGAAACCGTGGCTGCGGTACAGGCCATAGGGCACGGTGTGCTTGCGGCCCATGGTGCGGTTGTCACCGTCCTGCTTCTCTGATTCGGCTTCGGTGGCCACGGCCATGCGCGTGATGGCGTGCTCGGCCGCCACAATGGGGTCGAGCGATCGCGCAAACGTCATTTGCACCGGGCCACGCACCTGGCCGCAGTTGACTCCGGTTGACATCACCGCCCCAAAGCTGCGCACGTCGAAGTAGTTGCGGCACATCCAGTCGCGTGCCTTGGTCACGCTGTCTTCGCTGCCCCTGCGCTTCTTCTTGGCGCCTTCCTTGCCCTCGTCGGCCAGTTCGGCACTCGCGCCGATGGCTTCATAGGCCTGCCGGTGCAGCCGTTCCAGGACACCCTTCTCCTTGACATAGATGTCGTGCGGGGGCACGGAGCCTTTCACCAACCCGACGTAGTTGCGCACCTTGCGCTTGAGCGACACGTCGGTCACCAGCCCGTTGCCGGTTTCAGCGTCCAGGCGCGGCAGGTTGCCGGCGTCGGGGTCGCCGTTGGGGTTGCCGTCCTTCACGTCGAAGAGCAGCACGAAGTCGTGGCGTTGGGTGATGGCCATGGTCAGTCCTCCTGGGGGGTGTTGTGGTCGCCGTCGTTCTTGGCTTCGCTATCGGGCCTTTTGCCGGAGAAGAACGACTGGCGCTGGTGGTAGTAGCCCAGGGCAAAGCGGCCCTGGTCAGGCAGGTTCAGCTGGCGCGGAAAGTCGGCCAGCGCAGGGGCTTCCAGCGTGCCGAAGATGCCGCCCAGCAGGCGTTCGAAGTAGTTGCACTCGCCAGTGCCCAGCTTCTTCAGGTGCGCGTTCTTCAGCCGCAGCAGGGTGGTGAACACCGCCACCGGGGTGGTGCTGGCCGCGCCGTAGTAACGATCGCGAATGGTGGCGTTGATGCCGGGCTGGGCGCGCTGCTGGATGCGTTCCAGCACCGCAAACACCCGGCCCAGGCGATAAGCCGCGTCGGCTTGGTCCATGTCCAGTTCCTCCTTGAATTCGGCGTGGTCGGCGGGCAATTGCGGCTGCCGGCGGCGGGTGTCGCGGTTGAGCCAGGCTTTGAGGATTGCGGCGCGCAGGTAACTCACCTCGCGTTCCGCTTTGCAGCGGATGACGGCGGCGTTAAGCAGCAGTGCCGGGTAGGGCAGGCCTTCCAAGATGGCGCGCATCCATTCGCCGGCCAGGCGCGGCGGCACGTTGTCCACCTTGCCTTGCAGGGCCAGCCCCGTGAGCAGGCGGAAGAGCGAGGGCACGGGCGGGTCGTTGTCGTAGTGCCGCACGACCCGCAGGTCGTCGAAGTGCTGGCGGATGCGCGGCGCCAGCTCGGCCACGGTGGCCGTGATCCAGAAGCGCACGCTGATGCGCGCTGCGTTTGGCGCGAGTCCCAGCACGAAGAAGCGCACCTCGCGTTCACCCACCGGCAACTGCCCGCTGGCCAGCGTGCGGTACAGGGCCTGCACGGCCTGCACGCCGCGGTCGGGCTGGTCGCGCGGCTCGCCCAGAAAGTCGGCCAGGCTGAATTCGCCGTCCAGTAGCGGTGCCGGGCCGTCCGCCCAGAAAACGGCCGAGGCGTCACCCACCTGCACGCGGTTGCGGCTGCCCTTGGCCAGCAGGTGGTTCAGCGCCGTCGTGTAGGCGAATGCTGCCCTTTCACCGATGGGGGCGTTCTCGCCCTGGCGCTCTGCCTTGCCGTAGGACTCGAACGAGCGGGCGTTAAACGACACGATGTTGGCGCCCGAACTCTGCGCGCCCCAGACACCCTTGATGGCGGTGTGCAGGCGTTGCACCGGTTGGTCCGTGCCGTCTACCAGGCACATAGCGTGTGTCGTACTGTCGTCGCTGATGGCGCTGGAAGCGGCACTTGCCAGCGCTGCGTCCTGACACACAAGATGGTCGGCGCCAGCAAGACGAAAGCTCATCACGGGGTTGCTCTCCACGATCTCTGGCCACACCGGGCTGCGCTCAAGCACTGACCAGTCAGCCCGCCGCAGCGCGGCCAGCACGGCGGCGACGCCCCGCTGTTGCTGCACTTGGGGCGGCAAAGCTTCAATGCGGGCCAAAAAGGCGGCAGCGGGCGTCACCTCGCCCTTTGACTTGCGTTCGCGTGGCAGACCGATGGCGTAGGCAGCCGTATCCCAGAGCAAGTTGGCCTTGATGCCCGAGGTCTTCTTCTCGCCACAGGGCACCAGAAAGCTCTGTGCCCGCCACTTCTTGCCGTCGAGGTGGCGCGTATCGTGGAGTTGGATCACGGTGCCATCTGGCGCCAGTTCCACGACAAATGGAATGTCCTTGTCTTCCAGTCCCGCGCTAGGCAGGCGCTTCGCCGGATCGGGGTCGGCGCCCTTGCGCTCGTAGTACCTGACCAACTCCTGCAAGATCATCGCGCCGCCCCACGCTCGGGCACTTCGATGACGCCGTTCGTCATCTGCGCCCGGAAGAACACCGGTTGCGGGTCCGCTTCGTTGGTGAAGTCCAGGTCATGCAGCATCCAGCCCAAGTCACGTGTTTCGCCAATTGCTGGCGGTTCGGCGGCCAGGTCTTGAACCAGGCGAATGCGGGCGTCGAACTCGCGGCAGCCCAGGTAGGGCTGGTTCACGCACTGCCCGGCACGGGCGCGGCGCTCGAAGATGGCGAAGAACTTTTGCGGCGGCTCGGGGTCTTGGCGGTCAGTGCGCACCTGCAGGTCGGCGTGCACGCGATAGGCCACGTCACGCAGGAAGAGGCCGGCGCGCTGCACGCGTTCGTCAGGTTCATCGGCATAGATGCCGACACCCGTGCCGCCGGCCATCGCTGCGGCCACATTGGCCACAGAGACCTTGCTCTTCACCTCGTTGCGGCGCAGGTTGACCCAGCGCACGGGCGCCAGCAATTCGATGCGCCTCACCTGCCAGCGCACGGCGGGTTTCCAGAAGATGCACTCGAACAGCGCACGGGCGGCCGATGGCGTGATGACGTCATAGGACACGCGTTCGACCTTCATCTCGGGCCGCGTGAAGCAGGCGAAATCGCCACGCACGTCCAGACAGTAACGCTGGCTGTTGTTCATGTGTTTGGGCACCTCCCTGCGGTGCAGGCTAAGCGACGAAGGACGCGGCGTCCAGCGCCGCACCGTCCGGAATGAGGCCCAGACGGCTGTCGTACCGCCGCTCGTCCTTGAGCACGAAGAGCCCGGGCAACACCTCGAGCACGTCGCCGCGCGCCTGCCAAGGCCGCAGTACGCGCGAGCGCACGCTGACGGTGTATCGCTGCAGTTTGCGCAGCAGCCAGCGATCGCTGAGCTTGTTCTCCAGTGCCTGCACGGCGTGGTCAATGTCGCTGGCGTCCTGGCCTGCCGTTCGGTAGGGCACGATGACGCTGGCATGGTCGGCGTCATCGACGAGACGGAATCTGTCTGCCGCCGTACGAAACTGGAATGCGAAGCTGGCTTTGTCGCGCGAGAGCAGGTCGACGATGCCATGCCGGTCGGTGCTGGAAAAGCTGCCGTGATACAGGCGGAAGTAGGCCTCGAAGACCTCGGGAGAGAACAGGGCATCAAGGTCTTTGGCCGCTGCCCGCACGCTGCGTGTCGCTTGCGCGCCGAGTCGCACACCAGTGAGCATCTTGGGGATGTCGCGCACGAACACGTGCACCTGCCCCAGCACACCGGCAGCCAGCCGCCCTTCGCGGTTGCAACGCCCGGCCGACTGGGCGATGGAATCCAGGCCCGCCAACGCGCGAAAGACTACGGGGAAGTCAATGTCCACCCCGGCCTCGACGAGCTGTGTGCTCACCACCCGCAGGGGCCGCGCGTCCGTGCCCGCCTGCCGGGCGGCCAGCCGGGTGCGTATCTGCGCGATGAGGTCGGCGCGGTGCTGGCCGCACAGGGCCGCACTCAGGTGCAGCGCGGGCTCAGCGCAGCGCTGGTCCAGCAGGCGCAGCAGCTCGGCGGCGTCGGCTCGGGTGTTGACGATGACCAGCGCCGCGTCGTGGTGGGCCACGCGGTCGGCGACGCTTTCTAGTGGTTCTTGAGCGAGCAGGTCAGTGGGCCAGTGCACACAAGTGCGCTGAAGCGTCTTGAAGAGGGTGGCTTCGTCATCGACGACGCGCATCGGTGGAGGCAAGCCGCGAAGGCTCTGGCGGGCGTCAAAGCGCGGCGCGTCGGTCAGCACAGGCTGGGTTGCAGTGCACAGCAGCACGGTGACGCCGTAGTGCGCCACCAGCGCGTGTAGCGCGTCCAGGATGGGCTGCAGGAAGTCGGGTGGCAACAGTTGTGCCTCGTCGAGAACGATCACGCTGCCAGCCAGCCGATGCAGCTTGCGGCAGCGAGAAGTGCGCGCGGCAAACAGCGATTCGAACAACTGCACGTTGGTGGTGACGATGAGTGGCGCGTCCCAGTTCTCGCAGGCCAGGCGGCTACGCAGTGTCTCGGTGCTGCTGTCGTCGGCGGCGTCGGCCTGGCTGTGGTGTTCGACCACCGCGTCGCGACCGAAGATGCTGGCAAAGACGTCTGCGGTCTGCTCGATGATGCTGGTGTAGGGGATAGCGTAGACGACGCGCTGGCGCCCGTGTGCCACCGCGTGCTCCAGCGCGAATGCCAGCGACGACAGGGTCTTGCCGCCCCCTGTAGGTACCGTCAGCGTGAACACCCCAGGGGGTAAAGCGGCCTTGCTGCGGCACTGCGCCAGCACCCTGGCGCGGGCGACCATGATGGCGTCGTCCTGCCGCTGTGCCACTCCGGCGGCCAGTTGCTCAAGGTGGGCGTTCAACCGTGACCGGTAGTTCGCGATCGGCATGTAACCCTGGCGGGCCTGAGCCCTTCGCCCATCCATGAATGCTTCGGTGTCCAGAAAGTCGGCGTCGACCAGCGCGGAAAACAGCATGCGCACCCACAGCGACAGCGCCAACGGGTTGCCGCCTCGCGCGCCGGGAATCCCGCCTACCGCGAGCCGCAGATCGAAGCCTTCGGGCAGGTGCAGCAATGCCGGAGCGCTGGCCTGGCAGGCAGCAATTGCCTCGTCATGCTCTAGCTGGCTGGCCACGGCGCCAGTCCCCAAGAGGCGCGTCTCCAGCCCACCCGCGTTGTCTTCGGCGGTCCAGTTGGACAGACCGGCGTGGTGGCCGGCGATGACATAGGCCATGGCCCGTGCGGCTTGTTCCCCGCCGGGCCCCCATCGCTGGCGGAATTGCGCTAACGCATGCAATGCGCCGGCAGCGGAATGCGTCTTGTCACTGGACTGCGGCAGCCGCCCCTCGATGTGCGCGTCGGTGTCGAGCCTGATGTAGGCCTGGAAGCCGGGCCGAAATTTCCCCAGGTCGTGCCACTGCCCGGCCAGCCGTGCCCATTGCGGGCCGAAGGCAGTTGCAAACCCCGATGCAAGGTCGCCCACGGCCTGGAGGTGGTCGACCAGCCCATGCCATTGATCGGCGGCGTTGCTGGCCTCTGCGTTCGAGTGTGCCCAGGCGGCCTGCTGCATGGGGGTCTCTGTGAGAATTGAACTTGCATCATCGCACCCGGGTGATTCAAGTCGCCAACCGCGCTCCATGCGTGGCGAGTCGATACGGTCGGTGGTGGTGTACTGACGCGGCGCGTCTAAAGCGAAGGCGGCAGCGGGCGACGCCGTATGCGCCGGCCGTCCACAACAACCAGGTGGCCTTTCAGCAAGGCGGCGTCTGTCAGCAGCGTCAGGACGGTCGCCGCAAAGGCCTTCATGGGCTGCGGACCTTGGCGCAGATAGACGATGGCCGGCGGCGGCGGCGCTTCTCGCGCGAAGACGAGTTCGCCGTAGTCGCGGTCAAAGGTCAGCAGCCACAGGTTCTTGTCGTGGGCATGTTGCAGCACCTTGCGGTCACTGGCGCTGGGCATGAGCTCGCCCACTGCGTGCACCGTGAGCCCCTGTTCGCGCAGCAGCCGCAGTAGCGGGGCCGGCACGTTCTCGTTGGCGAAGAACTCGGGCGTGTCCATCGCGCCGGCAGCTCAAGCCGCCTGGTGAATGGCGATGTAGCGCTCTTCGTGCAGCAGTTCCGCAGCAAAGGCCAG
>JANPMR010000509.1:0-2249 GCA_031427055.1 Rubrivivax sp. | reverse complement strand
GCGGCGCTGACGAGGTTGAGGCCGAGGTGAAGCGACAGTGCCTTGGGCGGCGCCGGGATCAAGATGCGGGTCTTGGTGGCCATGATGTTTGTCCTTTGGCTGTGCGTGCCGGCGGGGCCGGCGGCGGGACATCATGCGCCGACGGTGCCGGCCCAACCAAGACCTAGATCATGGAGCGCGCGCCGGCCGCGCGCAGCGGCAGCGCTTGCGGCAGCCCATCGTCCGCCGGCACGTCAGCAAGCGAGCGCGCCCCCTTGAGCACATCGCCGACGATCAGGATCGCCGGGCTGCCGATGCCGGCTTGCGCAGCGTCCGCCACCACGCGGCCCAGCGTCGTCACCAGCCGACGCTCTTGCGCCGTGCTGGCGTGCTGCACCAGGGCCGCGGGCGTGTCGGCGCCCAGCGCCGTCAGCAGGCCAGTCTGGATGTGGGCCAGCCGCTGCACACCCATGTAGACGATCAGGGTCAGGCCCAGCGCCGCGGCGGCGCCCAGCGCCGACGAGAGCGACACTGCCGCGCCGCATCAGCCCGTTGGCCGCCTCCAGCCCGAGCAGACCGCCGCCGATGACCACCGCGTTCTTGTAGTGCGTGGCGGCGTCGATCGTGGCCTGGGTGTCCGCGATGTCGCGGTAGGCAGCGACGCCGGGCAGGTCGTGGCCAGACACCGGCAGGATGGGAGAGCTCGCAGTCACCCCCATGACCCGCAAGACGCGCGCCAGCCCGCGCCGCACCTGTGTTACACCCACGGGCCCGCCCGCCTTGCGCTGACCGGACATCCCGCCATGAGTGCCCTGCTCCAAGGAATCCGCGTCCTCGACTTCGGCCGTTACATCGCCGGGCCCTACTGCGCGGCCTTGCTGGCCGAGTACGGCGCCGAGGTCATCCGCATCGAGAAGCGCGAGGGCAGCGAAGACCGCTTCGTGGCACCCGTCGGCGCCGGCGGTGAGGGCAGCCTGTTCCTGCAGATGAACCGCAACAAGCTCTCGCTCACGGTGGACCCGATGCACGCGGACGGCCGCGAGATCGTGCGCCGGCTGGTGCGCACGGCCGATGTCGTGGTGGCCAACCTGCCGGCCCCCGCCCTGCTGGCGATGGGGCTGGACGACGCCAGCCTGCGCGCCATCAAACCCGACATCATCCTCACCACCTGCTCGGCCTTTGGCGACAGCGGGCCGATGGCCGGCTACGTGGGCTTCGACGGCGTCGGGCAAGCGATGTCGGGCGCGGTCTACATGACCGGGCCGCCAGGTCAACCGGGTCAAGCTGCGCAGCCCTACCGCGCGCAGGTCAACTGGGTCGACTTCGGCACCGCCCTGCACTGCGCCTTCGGCACCCTGGCCGCGCTGATGGAGCGCGGCCGCAGCGGGCGCGGGCAGCAGGTGGGCGGCTCGTTGCTGGGCACCGCGCTGACCTTCACCAACGCCATGCTGATCGAGCAGGCCGTCATCGGCATCGACCGCGTGCCCAGCGGCAACCGCGGCCAGGCGGCGGCGCCGGTGGATATCTACCGCAGCACCAACGGCTGGCTGCTGTGCCAGGTGGTGGGCCAGCCGCTGTACGTGCGCTGGGCGCGGCTGATGGGCGAGCCGGAGTGGCTGGCCGACCCGCGCTTCGCCACCGACCTTTCGCGTGGCGAGCACGCCGCGCTCATCAGCGAACGCATGGGCCGCTGGTGCGCCGGCCGCAGCACCGAAGAGGCCGTCGCCATCCTGGGCGCCGCCAAGATCCCTTGCGGGCCGGTGCTGAGCGCGCAGCAGGCGCTGGACCACCCGCAGGTGCAGGCCATGGGCTTGGCCACGCCGCTGGACTACCCCGGCCTGCCCAAACCGGCGCCGGTGGGCCGCGTGCCGCTGGACATGTCGGTGACGACTGGCGGCATCCGCCGCCGCGCGCCGCTGCTCGGCGAGCACACCGCGCAGTTGCTGGGCGATCTGGGCTACACCACTGACGAGATCGCGGCGCTGCGCACGCGCCATGTGATTTGAAGCAGCCGACGATGGCCCGCCCGCCATGACCGAGCCCATCTCCCTGCCGCTGTGGCTGGTGCTGCTGCTGTCGGCGCTGGCCGGCTGGAGCGTGCTGGTGCTGCTGCTGGCGCCCGGCATGCGCTGGTTTCTGCGCCGCCGCATCAACCGCATGATCCGCCACGTCAGCACGCGCCTGGCCATCGAGCTGCCGTCCTTCAAGCTGACGCGCCGCCACGCGCTGATCGACCGCGTCTTCCACGACCCCAAGGTGCAGGCCGCCGC
>JANPMR010000508.1:0-12121 GCA_031427055.1 Rubrivivax sp. | reverse complement strand
AGGCTGCCCGACGCACCGCTGCCGAACGACGCGCCCATGTCGGCGCCCTTGCCGTGCTGGATCAGCACGAGGCCGATCATGGTGAGTGCCGACAGCAGTTGCACGGCGAGGATGAGGGTCATCCAGATTTGCATGATCAGTGGTCTCCGGGAGAAGTGTTCAGTTGGCAGCGCGGCAGATGGCGATGAAGTCGGCGGCCTTGAGTGCGGCGCCGCCGATGAGCCCGCCATCGATGTCGGCTTGAGCAAAAAGTGCGGCAGCGTTGTCGGCTTTGACGCTGCCGCCGTACAGGATTTTCATGTGCTCGCCGCGCCCGGTGGCGGCTTGCAGTTGGGCGCGCAGCACCGCGTGCACGGCCTGCGCCTGCTCGGGGCTGGCGGTACGGCCGGTGCCAATGGCCCACACGGGCTCGTAGGCCACCACCATCTCGGCCGCACAGTGCGCCAGTTGATGGATGACCGCCGAGAGCTGGCGCTTGACCACGGTCTCGGTCTGGCCGGCCTCGCGCTCGGCCAGCGTCTCGCCAACGCAGACGACGGGCGTCACGCCGCGCGCCAGGGCGGCTTGCGCCTTTTGCGCCACGAGGCTGTCGCTCTCGGCATGGAAGGCGCGGCGCTCGGAGTGGCCCACGATTGCATAGCGGCAGCCGCATTCGGCCAGCATGCCGGCCGAGACCTCGCCGGTGTACGCGCCCTGCTCGTGTGCCGAGACATCTTGCGAGCCCCAGCGCAGGTCGGTGCCGGCCAGCGTGGCCGCGGTCTCATTGAGGTACACGAAGGGAACGCAGACGGCCACGTCGGCGCCGTACGGGCGCCCGCCCGCCAGGGCGGCCAGCAACTCGGCATTGGCCGGCCGGCTGCCATGCATCTTCCAGTTGCCCACCACCAGTTTGCGTCGCATTGCCGCTCCTTCAGTTCCAGGTGAGAACGATCTTGCCCACGTGCGTGCTCGACTCCATCAGCGCGTGCGCCTCGGCCGCGCGCTCGGCGGCAAACACCTGGTGGATGACCGGCTTGACACGGCCGGCCTCGATCAGCGGCCAGGCCTTCTCGCGCAGTTGCACTGCGATGGCGGTCTTGTAGGCGATGGAGCGCGGCCGCAGGGTCGAGCCCGTGATCGTGAGCCGCTTGCGCAGCACGAGCCCGGCGTCGATCTGCGCCGCGTTGCCGCCTTGCGTGGCGATGATGGCAAGCCGGCCGTCTTCGGCCAGGCACTGCACTTCGCGGCCGATGTACTCGCCGGCCACCATGTCGAGCACGACATCGGCGCCGCGGCCGCCAGTGAGGCGCTTGACCTCGGCTGCGAAGTCCTGCGTGCGGTAGTTGATGGCGTGGTCGGCGCCGAGATTCACGCAGGCGGCGCACTTTTCGTCGCTGCCTGCCGTGACGATGACATTCGCGCCCAAGGCCTTGGCCAGTTGAATCGCGGTGACGCCGATGCCGCTGGACCCGCCCTGCACCAGCAGGGTCTCGCCAGCACGCAGGCCGGCGATCATGAACACGTTCTGCCAGACGGTGAAAAAAGTCTCGGGCAGGCTGGCCGCCTCGACGCTGTTGAGACCCTTGGGCACCGGCAGGCACTGGCCGACCGGCGCGACGCAAAACTCGGCATAGCCGCCACCGGCCACCAGTGCGCAGACCGCATCGCCGATGGCCAGGCCGGCCGCGGCAAGGTCTTCGGCCGACCCGCCGGCCACCGTGCCGGCGACTTCCAGCCCCGGCAGGTCAGAGACTCCCGGCGGCATTGGGTACAGGCCTTTGCGCTGCAGCACATCGGGGCGGTTGATGCCCGATGCCTGCACGGCGATCAACAGCTCCCCGGCCCGCGGCTCGGGTGCCGCGCGCTCGCAAGCGCGCAGCACCTCGGGCCCGCCGGGGGCCGTGATCTCGATTGCCCGCATCGCTCTGTCCCGCATCAATCGGGCTGCTTCGGCGCCTCGTCCGCAGCCGGTGCGGCCATCGGTGCTGCGCCTTCTGCTGGCGCATCAGCCGGCGCGGCATCGCGGCGCGGGCGGTCGTCACGGTCGCGGCGCGGCGGACGGTCGTCACGGTCACGACGCGGCGGGCGGTCACCGCGATCACCCCGATCCGAACGCGGCTCGAAACGCTCTTCGGGCATGCCTTCAGGGCGCTCGAGCAGCGCCTTCATGCTCAGCTTGATGCGGCCCTTTTCGTCGGTCTCGAGCACCTTGACGCGCACGATCTGGCCCTCTTGCAGCAGGTCGGTCACGTTCTCGACGCGGTGGTGGGCGATCTGGCTGATGTGCAGCAGGCCGTCCTTGCCGGGCAGAATGTTGACGAGCGCGCCGAAGTCGAGGATCTTGGTGATCGCGCCTTCGTAGACCTTGCCGATTTCGGCCTCGGCCGTGATCTCGGTGATGCGCTTCTTGGCGAACTCGGCCTTGTCGGCGTCGGTGCTGGCAATGGTGATCGTGCCGTCTTCGCCGATGTCGATGGTGCAGCCGGTTTCCTCGGTCAGCGCGCGGATGGTGGCGCCGCCCTTGCCGATCACGTCGCGGATCTTCTCGGGGTTGATCTTGAACGTGTACAGCCGCGGCGCGAAGACGCTGACTTCGGCCTTGGCGCCGCCCACGGCTTCGACCATCTTGGCCAGGATGTGCAGGCGAGCTTCCTTGGCCTGCGCCAGCGCCACCTGCATGATCTCTTTGGTGATGCCCTGGATCTTGATGTCCATCTGCAGCGCGGTGATGCCACTGTGGGTGCCGGCGACCTTGAAGTCCATGTCGCCCAGATGATCCTCGTCACCCAGGATGTCGGTCAGCACCGCAAAGCGGTTGCCTTCCTTGATCAGGCCCATGGCGATGCCGGCCACGTGGGCCTTCAGCGGCACGCCGGCGTCAAGCATGCTCAGGCAGCCGCCGCAGACACTGGCCATCGACGACGAGCCGTTGCTCTCGGTCACCTCGGACACGATGCGGATCGTGTACGGGAACTCTTCCTTGCTCGGCAGCACGGCGATCAGCGCACGCTTGGCCAGGCGGCCATGGCCGATCTCGCGGCGCTTGGGGGTGCCGAAGCGGCCCGCCTCGCCGGTGGCGAAGGGCGGCATGTTGTAGTGCAGCATGAAGCTGTCGGTGAACTCGCCGGCCAGCGCGTCGATGCGCTGCGCGTCGCGCGCGGTGCCCAGCGTGGCCACCACCAGCGCTTGCGTCTCGCCGCGCGTGAACAGCGACGAGCCGTGGGTGCGCGGCAGCACGCTGTTGCGGATTTCGATGGCGCGCACGGTGCGCGTGTCGCGGCCGTCGATGCGCGGCTCGCCGGCCAGGATCTGGCCACGCACCAGGCGCGATTCGATCTCGAACAGCAGGCTCTCGACCTTGACGCTGTCGAAGGCCGTGCCTTCGGCCTTGAGGGCCGCAAACACATTGGCGTAGGCCTCGCGCGTGGCCTGGGTGCGGGGCTGCTTGCTGCGGATCTGGTAGGCGGCGCGCAGCGGCTCTTCGGCCAGCGCCGTGATCTTGGCGATGAAGGCTTCGTCCTTGGCCGGGGCCTGCCATTGCCACTCGGGCTTGCCAGCGTCGCGCACCAGCTCGTTGATGTGGCGAATAGCGATGTTGCCCTGCTCGTGGCCGAACACCACAGCGCCGAGCATGATCTCTTCGCTCAGCTGGTCGGCCTGCGACTCCACCATCAGCACGGCGGCTTCGGTGCCGGCGACCACCAGGTCAAGCTGGCTGCCCAGCAGCTCGGTCTTGCCGGGGTTGAGCACGTACTGGCCATTCACATAGCCCACGCGCGCGGCGCCAATGGGGCCTGTGAACGGGATGCCGCTGATGGACAGCGCGGCGCTGGTGCCGATCATGGCGGCGATGTCGGCCTGCACTTCGGGGTTCAGGCTCACCACATGGATGATGACCTGCACCTCGTTGTAGAAGCCGTCCGGAAACAACGGGCGGATCGGGCGGTCAATCAGGCGGCAGGTCAGCACCTCGAGCTCGCTCGGGCGGCCTTCGCGCTTGAAGAAGCTGCCCGGGATCTTGCCGGCGGCGTAGCTCTTCTCGGTGTAGTCCACCGTCAGCGGAAAGAAGTCCTGGCCGGCCTTGGCGGTCTTGGACGCCACCACGGTGGCCAGCACCACCGTGCCTTCGATGTTGACGAGCACGGCGCCACTGGCCTGGCGGGCGATTTCGCCGGTCTCCAGCGTGACCTGATGCGGGCCCCACTGGAACGTCTTGGTGATCTTGTTGAACATGCTCATGCGAAGTCTTCCTCAGTTGGTGGGCAGCGCAATGCCATTCCAGTGGCGCCAACTCAGGTGGCGTCGATGGAATGACACAGCCAATGCGGCCCGGTGTGGGAACAAACGGCGGTCGGGGCCGACGCATTGCGCAGGCCCCGCTCCTTGCTACTTACTTGCGCAGGCCGAGTTTGGCGATCAGCGCGGTGTAGCGCTCGGCGTCGCGGTCCTTCAGGTAGGACAGCAGGCGCTTGCGCGCATTGACCATCTTCAGCAGGCCGCGGCGGCCATGGTGGTCTTTGGCGTGGGTCTTGAAGTGCGGGGTGAGTTCGTTGATGCGCGCGGTGAGCAGCGCAACTTGAACTTCAGGGCTGCCGGTGTCGGCGGTGCCGCGGGCGTGGGTCTTGACGATGTCTGCAACGGCAGAGGTGGCGAGGGTCATGCGATTTCCTGTGGAATGCTTGGAAACCGCCGAGCCGGGCAACACCGCGGGGTTGGCTGCGGTGGCACTCGCCTGGAGGTTTCCGGTTGTCTACTTGCGGAACACCAGTGAAACCGACCGGCGCCGTGCTTGCCTCCACCACCGACTTGGCGGCGAAGAACCGGCGATTATAGCCCGAGCGCGCGGCGCAGGCGCAGCAGCCCGTCGTCGAGACGTGCCGGGTCACGCGACGCGAAGCACCAGCGCAGCCAGCCTTCGCCCTCGGGACCGAAGGCCGCGCCGGGGGCCAGGCCCAGGCCGTGATCGGCCACCAGGCGCTTGGCCAGCGCCAGCGAATCGTCCTCGCCGTCGATGCGGAAGAAGGCGTACATGCCACCCGGCGGACTGGCGACGCTGACGCGCGGCAGGGCCTGCAAGCCGCTCAGCAGACGGTCGCGACAGGCCTGCATGCGCGCGGCCAGATCGGGGACGAAGTCATCGGCCAGCGCCAGCGCCGCCTGCGCGCCGCGCTGCACGAAAACCGGCGCGCACGAGGTGTTGAACTCGAGCAGCTTGCCCGCCGCGTCCATGGCCGCCGGCGGCAGCACCATCCAGCCCAGACGCCAGCCGGTCATCAGAAAGCTCTTGCTGAAGCTGTGCACGACAAGCAGCCGATCATCCGCTTGCGTGACGTCAAGAAACGATGGCGCCGCGGCGTCGGCGGTGTAGTACAGCCGTTCGTAAACCTCGTCGGCGACGATCCAGGTGCCGGTGCGGCGGCAGTGCGCCACGATGGCTTGTTGCTCATCCCGCGTCAGCGTCCAGCCGGTCGGGTTGTTGGGCGAATTGACGAGCAGCACGCGCGTGCCTTCGGTCACCGCGGCCAGCAGTTCGTCGAGATCCAGCCGCCACGACCCATCGCGAGGATGCAGCGACACGCGCCGCACCCGGGCGCCCAAAATGGCCGGCTGCGCCGTCAGGTTGGGCCACACCGGCACCACCGCCACCACTTCGTCGCCGGCGCCGACCAGCAGTTGCATCGCCAGCATCAACGCCGTCACGCCCGACGATGTGACGGCGATGCGCTCCGCGCCCAGCGGCCCATGCAATGCGCCCATGTACGCCGCGATGGCCGCGCGCAGTTCGGGCAGGCCCAGGTTGTGCGAATAGAAGGTCTCGCCGCGCATCAGCGAATCGGCCGCGGCCTGGCGTACCGGCGCGGGCGTGGTCTCGTCGCTCTCGCCAAACCAGAAGGCCAGCACATCGCTGCGGCCGAGGCCCGCGTTGGCCACTTCGCGGATCTTGGAGCCGGGCAGGTTTTCGATGAGGGTTCGCATGCAGTCGGTGCGCACACGGCGCAGCAGGGTGGGGACTTGAAAGCAGCGCGATGGAGCGCATCTCATCGACATGGGTGCTGCGGGTCCGCGGCGCCTTCGGTTCATTGTAGGAGTCCACCATGTTCATCGTCCCCGTCGCCCGCGACCAGCGCCACCTTTCACGCTTGCTCGACGACACGCTCGAGCGCTTCTTCGTCACGCCCGAGGCGGCCACGCGCAGCCCTGCGCTGGACCTTGCCGACACCGGCAGCGCCTACACGGTGAGGCTCGAAATCCCTGGCGTCGCCAAAGAGGACGTGAAGATTTCCGTCGACGGCCGCCAGGTCAGCGTGCAGGCAAGCAACACGCGCAGCGATGAGAAGAAGGAAGGCGAGCGCGTGGTCTATCGCGAGCGCGCCGTTGTGCGCTATGCCCGCACTTTCACGCTGCCGGTAGAAGTGGCACAGGGCGAGGCTGCGGCCGCGCTCGAGCACGGTGTGCTGACGCTTACGCTTCCCAAGCGCGGCGCCGCCGGCGCGACGCAGGTCGCCGTCAACTGAGAGACGCGCCGGCCGCAGCCGACAAGCACTATCGGGTGGTGTCGGCGTCGAACTCGGCGTCGATTTCGTCCAGCGGCCAGCGCGGCTTGACGTCGAAGGCGCCGTCGCTGTGTGCGTCGGCCAGGCCCTGCTGCAGCCGCATGGCGGCGGCCAGCGCGATCATGGCGCCGTTGTCGGTGCACAGCGTCAAGGGCGGGTAGTGCACCCGCGCGCCCAGCCGCGCGGCGCCGGCATCCAGCGCCGCGCGCAGTGCGCGATTGGCGCCCACGCCACCGGCCACCACCAACCGGCCGCGGCCGGTGTCCTTGAGCGCACGCAGCGCCTTGGCTGTCAGCACATCGACGATGGCCGCCTGCGTCGACGCAGCGACATCGGCCGCGGTGTGGCGGTCGATCACCGGGCCCAGCTTTCGCGTGAGCGTCATCACGGCGGTCTTGAGGCCCGCGAAAGAGAAGTCCAGATTGCCGCTGTGCAGCAGCGGCCGCGGCAGCGCGTAGGCCTTGGGGTTGCCGGACGCCGCCAGCTGCGCCAGCGCCGGCCCGCCCGGGTAGCCCAGGCCGAGCAGCTTGGCGCTCTTGTCAAAGGCCTCGCCAGCGGCGTCGTCGATGGTCTCGCCGAGCATTCGGTAGTCACCCACGTCCAGCACGTCCATCAGCTGCGTGTGACCGCCTGAAACGAGCAGCGCGATGAACGGGAAGTGCGGCGGATCGTCGGCCAGGAAGGGCGACAGCAGATGGCCTTCGAGGTGGTGCACGCCCAGCGCCGGCTTGCCCAGGGCCGCAGCCAAGGCGACGGCGGCGCCCGCGCCAACCAGCAAGGCCCCAGCCAGGCCCGGGCCACGCGTGTAGGCCACGAGGTCGATGTCTGCCAGCGTGCAGCCGGCATCGAGAAGCACCTGCCGCGCCAGTGGCAGCACACGACGGATGTGGTCGCGTGACGCCAGCTCGGGCACCACGCCGCCGTAGTCGGCGTGCATCGCCGCCTGGCTGTGCAGCGCCTCGGCCAGCAGCCGCGGCGTGCCGCCGGCTCGCGTCTCGACCAGCGCCACGCCGGTCTCGTCGCACGACGATTCAAATCCGAGCACCTTCATGGAGTGGGCCAGTCTGGGCGCGCCGCGCGCCCGCTCAGTGATTTTCGCGCGCGTGGTTGATCGTGTACTTGGGGATCTCGATCGTCACGTCCTGATTGGACAGGATGGCCTGGCAGCTCAGGCGCGAGGTGGGCGTCAGGCCCCAGGCTCGATCGAGCAGGTCTTCTTCGCTCTCGTCCATCTCGCCCAGCGAATCGAAGCCTTGCTTGACGACGACGTGGCAGGTGGTGCAGGCGCAGCTCATTTCGCAGGCGTGCTCGATGGCGATGCCGTTTTCCAGCAGTGCCTCGCAGATCGAGGTGCCGGCGGGTGCCTCGAGCGTGTCACCCTGGGGGCAGAAATCGGCATTGGGGAGGATACGGATGATGGGCATCTCAGTACCGCCCGGCCGTTCCGAAGGTACTGAGAGCCCCCTTGGGGGGCAGCGAGCAAAGCGAGCGTGGGGGCTTCATTTCAGTACCGCCCGGCCGTTCCGAAGGTACTGAGATCCCCCTTGGGGGGCAGCGAGCAAAGCGAGCGTGGGGGCTTCATTTCAGACGTCCTCAAGGCGGCGGCCGGCCAAGGCCTGACGGATGCCTTCGTTCATGCGTGCGGCGGCGAAGGCCTCGGTGCCTTCGGCCAGGGTCTTGACCGCGGCTTCGATGGCCGATGCGTCGGTACCCACGGCGATGCGCTCGGCGTCGGCGATCAAGGTTTCGATCACCGCGCATTCGTCAGCGCTGAGCAGCGCGGCGTCTGCCGCCAGCGCCGCGCGCGTGGCCAGCACCATGCGCTCGGCGTCGACCTGTGCTTCGCGCAGCGAACGCGCCGCCATGTCGTGCTCAGCGTGCGTGAAGCCGTCCTTCAGCATCTGCGCGATCTGGTCGTCGGCCAGACCGTAGCTGGGCTTGACCGTGACCGCGGCCTCGACGCCCGAGCCCAGCTCGCGCGCAGCGACGCTGAGCAGCCCGTCGGCATCGACCTGGAAGGTGACGCGGATGCGTGCCGCGCCGGCCACCATGGGCGGGATGCCGCGCAACTCGAAGCGGGCCAGGCTGCGGCACTCGCTCACCAGGTCGCGCTCGCCCTGCAGCACATGGATGGCCATCGCGGTCTGGCCATCCTTGAAGGTGGTGAAGTCCTGTGCCTTGGCCACCGGAATGGCGCTGTTGCGCTCGATCACGCGCTCGACCAAGCCGCCCATGGTCTCGAGGCCCAGGCTGAGTGCGATCACGTCCAGCAGCAGCAGCTCCCCGTCCTTCGCATTGCCGGCCAAGGCGTTGGCCTGGATGGCGGCGCCGACGGCCACCACTTCGTCGGGGTTGACGTTGGTCAGCACCCTTCCCTTCCAATCCGGGCCGAAGAGTTCGCCGACCGCGGCGCGCACCAGTGGCATGCGCGTGCTGCCGCCCACCATCACGACGCCCTGCACGTCGTCGCGCGACACCTTGGCGTCGCGCAACACCTTGCGCACGGCGGCCAGCGTGCGGTCGATCAGCGGCCGCGCCAGCGCGTCAAGCTGAGCGCGCGTGACGGCCACGTCAAGCGGGCCGCCCGCCAGCGAAGCGTTCCAGCTTGCCGAGTCGGATGCACTCAAGGCCTCTTTTGCGGCGCGCGACGCCACCAGCGCGGCCCGTTTGTCGTGCGCGCTCGTCGCAGTCACGCCGGCCGCCGCCAGCGCCCAGTCGGCCAGCGCCTGGTCGATGTCGTCGCCGCCCAGCGCCGCGTCGCCGCCCGTGGCCATCACCTCGAACACACCGCGTGTCAGGCGCAGCAAGCTGATGTCGAAGGTGCCGCCGCCCAGGTCGTAGACGGCGTAAAGGCCTTCGCTGGCGTTGTCCAGCCCGTAGGCCACAGCCGCAGCGGTGGGCTCGCTGATCAGGCGCAGCACGTTCAGGCCGGCCAGTTGCGCGGCGTCCTTGGTGGCCTGGCGCTGCGCGTCGTCGAAGTAGGCGGGCACGGTGATGACGGCGCCGAAGAGCTCGTCATCGAAGGTGTCTTCTGCGCGCTGGCGCAGGCTGGCCAGGATCTCGGCGCTGACTTCCACCGGAGACTTGTCGCCTTCGCGTGTGGCCAGCGCCACCATGCCCGGCCGGTCGACGAAGCGGTAGGGCAGCTTGTCGCGGCCGGCAATGTCGGCCAGTGCACGGCCCATGAATCGCTTGACCGAGACGATCGTGTTCTCTGGGTCGTCGGCCTGCGCGGCGCGAGCGTCAAAACCGATCTGGCGGCGGCCGCCTTCCAGGTAACGCACGGCCGATGGCAGCAGCACGCGGCTCTTGTCGTCGGGCAGGCATTCGGCCACGCCGTGGCGCACCGCGGCCACCAATGAATGCGTGGTGCCGAGGTCGATGCCAACGGCGATGCGCCGCTGGTGCGGGTCGGGCGCCTGGCCGGGTTCGGAGATCTGCAGCAGGGGCATCGGGTCAGCTTGTCAGCGTGTCAGCGCGTGGCGTCCAGGGTGTCCAGGCGGCGCTCGATGTCCTGGCGAAAGCGCGCCACGAACATCAGCGCGCGCACCTGGGCGGCGGCCGCGGCGGTGTCGCCGCGGGTATCGAGCAAGGTGACGAGCTGCGCGCGCATCGCTTGCTCGTCGGCGGCGATCTCGGCGTCCAGCTGCTCGACAGCCGCGGTGTCGGCGGCGGCGTCGAGCGCCTCGCGCCATTCCATCTGCTGCATCAGGAAGGCGGCGGGCATGGCGGTGTTGCGCTCGGCATCGATGGCGGTGCCACGCAGCTCGCACAGATAGGCGGCGCGGCTGAGCGGCTCTTTCAGGCGCTGATAGGCCTGGTTGACGCGCACCGCCCACTGCATGGCCAAACGCTGCGCCGCGGCGCCGTGGGCGGCAAAGCGGTCGGGGTGAACCTGCGCCTGCAAGTCACGCCTTCGCGCGTCGAGGTCGGCGCGATCCAGCGCCTGCCGCGGTGGCAGACCAAAGAGCGTGAAGTCGTCGTCGCCCAGGTTCACAGCGTCTTGGCCATGAAGAGCGACAGGCCGTTGTCCGGGTAGCCGCCGAAGGGGCCGCGACGGGCGTAGCCGCAGCGCTCGTACAGGCGCACGGCCTCGGTCTGGTGGCGGCCGGTCTCAAGCAGCGCAAGGCCGCAGCCGTCATTGCGCAAACCTGCCTCGAGCTCGACGAGCAAGCGCTCGGCAATGCGCTGGCCACGTCGCGCCGGATCGACATACATGCGCTTGATCTCGCCGTAGGGCAGGTCAGCCGTGTCCGCCTCGCCGCGCATGCGCCGCGCCGCGGCTGTGCCGATGGCTCGGGCGTCGTCGCGGGCGACGAAGAACGCGATCTCGGGCGCGAGCAGCGCCTCGACACCGAGGATGTGATTGGCCTCGGGCTCGTAGAGCGAGGCGAGGTAGGCGTCGAGCGCCCCGAGCAGCGCCATCACATCGGGCTGGTCGGGTCGTTCGCGGCGGATGACGATGCGGTCGGGCATGGGAGTCAGGCAAGCGGCGGCGCGCCGCGGGTCAGAGCCCGAGAGCTCAGACGCGGAACGATTCCCCGCAGCCGCAACGGTCTTTCTCGCGCGGGTTGTAAAACTTGAAGCCCTCATTGAGGCCTTCGCGCACGAAGTCGAGCTCGGTGCCGTCCAGGTAGGGCAGGCTCTTGGGGTCGATCAGCACCTTGACGCCGTGATCCTCGAAGATCACGTCTTCGGGTGTGATGTCGTCAGCGTATTCGAGCTTGTAGGCCAGGCCCGAGCAGCCGGTGGTCTTGACGCCCAGGCGCACGCCCACGCCCTTGCCGCGGCGGCCCAGGTAGCGTGTGACGTGCCGCGCTGCGGCTTCGGTGAGGGTGACAGCCATTGCGAGGCTCAGTTCACCAAGCCCTCGCGCGGAACCGGCTCTGCCGGGCCGCTGCGAGAGCCCCCCTGGGGGGTAGCGACCGCAGGGAGCTTGGGGGCACCATGCTTGGCCTTGTAGTCCTGCACCGCGGCCTTGATGGCGTCTTCGGCCAGGATCGAGCAGTGGATCTTGACCGGCGGCAAGGCCAGTTCTTGTGCGATCTGCGTGTTCTTGATCGTCACCGCCTCGTCGAGCGTCTTGCCCTTGACCCACTCGGTGACCAGCGAGCTGCTCGCGATGGCCGAGCCGCAGCCGTAGGTCTTGAAGCGCGCGTCCTCGATCAGCCCGGTCTCGGGGTTGACCTTGATCTGCAGCTTCATCACGTCGCCACAGGCTGGCGCGCCGACCATGCCGGTGCCCACCGAGTCGTCGCCTTTGTCGAAGCTGCCGACGTTGCGCGGGTTTTCGTAGTGCTCAACGACTTTTTCGCTGTAGGCCATGGTGTGTGCTCCTGTTGTTCTACAAACTCAGTGGGCTGACCACTGAATGGTGCTGATGTCGATGCCGTCCTTGTACATCTCCCACAGCGGGGACAGCTCGCGCAGGCGCGCCACGCTGTCCTGCAAGACGCTGACGGCGTAGTCGATCTCTTGTTCGGTGGTGAAGCGGCCGATGGTCATGCGCAACGATGAATGCGCAAGCTCATCGCTGCGACCCAGGGCGCGCAGCACGTAGCTGGGCTCAAGGCTGGCCGAGGTGCAGG
>JANPMR010000507.1:0-2147 GCA_031427055.1 Rubrivivax sp. | reverse complement strand
CGCGGGCGAGTTGGCCATGGCCAGGCCCACCATGCCGGCGTCTGCCACGGCGCGCAGGTGGTCGACGAGCACGCCGCAGTGGTGGCTGCGCACCACGCCGGCAAAGGCCACGCCGTGCTCGCGCGCCGCATCGATGGCCTGCTGCACCGCCAGATCGCAGGCCGGGAAGGCCAGGCCTTCGGCGGCGTCGATCACCCGCGCGCCGCCCTTGCTGCGCAGCACCTGCGCCACGGCGGCGCCATCGACACGGCCGTTGCGCAGGTGCGTGGCGTACTGCGCCACGCGGCTCAGGCCGTGCGAGCCCAGGCCTTGCGACTCGGCCAGCACCAGCGCACGTGCCGTGCTGGCGGCCATCGCGGCGCTGGCGCCTGCGCGCTCGAGCTGCTGCGCGACAAGGGCTTGAAGTTCGGCCAGCGCGATCTTCATCGCAAGGCCAAGGCCTCAAGCACGCGCTCGGCGATGAGCGAGCTGACGCGGTCGTTGGCCTCGACGGTCACCCCGGCGATGTGCGGCGTGAGCAGCAGATGGGGGCAGCCTTCGAAGTGCGGCGCGGCGGGCAGCGGCTCGCTGCCGAAGACGTCGATGGCGGCGCCGCCGAGGTGGCCGCTCTTCAGGGCCGCGGCCAGTGCCACTTCATCGACGATGCCGCCGCGCGCCGTGTTGACGAGCACCGCGCCGGGCTTCATCGCCGCGATGCGGGCGGCGCCGAGCAGCCCGCGCGTGCTGTCCAGCAGCGGCACGTGCAGGCTTACCACGTCGGCCGTGTTGAGCACCTCGTCCAGGCCGGCACAGCGCACGCCCAGATCGGCAAACGCCGGATGGTCTTCGTCCATCATGGCGTCGAAGGCGATCACGGTCATGCCCAGGCCGCGCGCCAGGCGGGCCGTGAGCTGGCCGATCGAGCCAAAGCCCACCAGCCCCATCGTCTTGCCGCCCACCTCACGGCCGTTGGACAGTGCCGTGCGCGGCCACTGCCCGCCGGCCACCGCGGCCGTCGACTGGTAAGCGCCGCGCAGCAGCAGCATCGACGCGCCGATCACGTACTCGGCCACGCTCAGGGCATTGGCACCCGTGGCCGGTATGACGCGCATGCCGCGCGCCTCGCAGCCCGGCATGTCGATGTTGTCCATGCCCACGCCCAGGCGGCCGACGACGCGGCAGCGTGTCAGCGCCGCCAGCAGATCGCCGCGCACCTGGGTGCGGTTGCGAACGATCAGCGCATCGGCCGTCGCCGCCTCGGCCAGCAAGCGCGGCAGGTCGTCGACCAGCGCCGGGTCGTGCAGCACCTCGTGCGCGGCGCGCAAGCGCGCCACCGCACTCACATCCATGAACTCCGTGATGACGATGCGTGCCATGGTCAGCGCGTCAAGCGGACTCGTACAGGCGCGTCATCACGAACTCGCGATGGCCCAACGCCTCTGCCGCGGTCAGGCGGCCGTTGGCGGTGCGCAGCATGCAGTCGAGCAGCTTGTCGCCAGCCTGGTCGAGCGTGATCTGGCGCTGCAGCAAGCCCGAGCTGTCGACGTCCACATGCTCGCTCATCAGGCGCACGGTGCGCGGGTTGGCGCAGATCTTGATGACCGGCAGGATCGCGTTGCCGATCACGTTGCCCTGGCCCGTGGGGAACAAGTGAACGACATAGCCCGACGCGGCACACAGCGTCACCATCTCGGCCGCGGCGCTCGAGCTGTCCATGAACCACAGCCCCGGATGCGTGGGCATCTCGGCCTTGTCCATGACGCCATCCACGGTGCAGGTCTTGCCGATCTTCTGAATGTTGCCCAGCGCCTTCTCTTCGATGGTCGTCAGGCCGCCGGCAATGTTGCCCTTGGTGGGCTGGCTGTCGGACAGGTCGGTCGTCTTGTGGCGATTGATCATGTCCTGGTAGCGGTCGAACATGAACATGAACTTGTCGCGCACCGCGTCGCTGGCGCAGCGCGCGGCGACGATCTTCTCGCCGCCGGTGATCTCGCTGGTCTCGCCGAAGCACAGGAAGTTGCCCAGCGCGTGCAGCTTGTCGAAGGCGTCGCCCACGGTCGGGTTGGCGCCGCAGCCGCTGGTGGTGTCGCTCTCGCCGCACTTGGTGCTGACCCACAGCTCGTGGATGGGGCAGGCCTCGCGCTGCTTCTCGCTGGCCCACTGCACGT
>JANPMR010000506.1:0-1839 GCA_031427055.1 Rubrivivax sp. | reverse complement strand
GGCGCTGGCCTTCTCGCAAAGCGGCCAGAGCCCGGACCTGGTGGCGCCCATGCGCTACATCGGTGAGCAAGGCGCGCGCACCGTCGCCTTCGTCAACGACACCGCGTCGCCATTGGCGCAAGCCAGCCGCGTGGCCGTCGGCCTGCACGCCGGGCCCGAGCTGAGCGTGGCGGCCACCAAGAGCTACATCTGCCAGCTCGTGGCCGGCGCCGCGCTGGCCTCAAGCTGGGAGCAGGACGCCGCCTTCGCAGCCGCGCTGGCCGCGCTGCCGGCCGCACTAGACGAGGCATGGGCGCAAGACTGGAGCGCGGGCGTGCAAGCGCTGCAGCACGCCGACCGCCTCTACGTCATCGGCCGCGGCACCGGGCTGCCCATCGCGATGGAAGCGGCGCTCAAGTTCAAAGAGGTCTGCGGCATCCAGGCCGAGGCCTACTCGGGCGCCGAGGTGCAGCACGGGCCGATGGCGCTGGTCGAGGCGGGCTTCCCGATGCTCGTCATCGCGCCGCGCGGCCCGGCACAGCCGGGTCTGCTGCTGCTGGCCGAGCAGATGCGTGCGCGCGGCGCCCGCGTGCTGCTGGCCGCGCCGGCGGGCACGCCCGGCGCCGAGCTGCCGCTGGCGCCCACGGGGCACGTCGATCTCGATCCCATCGCGGCGGTGCAGAGCTTCTACCGCATGGTCGAAGCGCTGGCCCGCACGCGCGGGCTCGACCCCGACAAGCCGCGCCACCTCAACAAGGTGACGAAGACGCAGTGAGTAGGTCGCGCGTGCAAGTCGCTCTTCGGCACCTATGCCGCACGGGTGTGGCTGTCTGACAAGCCCGCGAGCGGCACCGGCCGCGACCGCGTGGTGCAGACCTTCTACGCCACGAGCCCGCTGAAGCACGACTTCGACCCCGAGTTCAGTGCCCTGCACTGGCAGTACCTGCCCAACGGCGGCGCCGCCGACGAGGGCGCGCGGCTCCTGGCGATCGCCTGGCAGACCCTGCGCGTCGAGCCCTGGCAGGCCCACAACCAAACCACCGAGACCCTTGGCAGCCAGGCCGGCTGGCGCACGCTGACCCTGCAGGTACAGCCGCCATCCGCAGGCGGCCGCAGCCACTGGTTCATCGACGGCCGCGAGCTTGCGCTGCACGGGGGCGCAAGCACGCGGTGGTGCCGATGGCGATCAGCTTTGGCCTGGGGTTTGCGCCCGGCGGCCCGCTGCCACCAAGCACCGAGCCGCGCGTATGGGTGCAGGACATTGACTGGGTGCTACACGCCGCCGACCGCGTGCTCACGCCGGCCGAGGTGCAAGACGAGGTCAAGCGGCTGCGCACGCGAGGCATCACGCGCATCGACACCGTGCCGCGGCCAGTGCCGGCGCTCGAGGATCGCTGCGACTTCTGAGCGCTCAGGGCCACGCGGTCCGTCGCTCACCTCTTGGTGGGCGTTCAAGTCGAGTGGCAAAGTCGCAAGTGCCGTGTGGCCTGCGCGGTCGATGTCGAAGCCACCGCGGCAGGCGAATTGGCGCAGCAAGTCAGCACGGTGTATAGCGTCAACTACACCACCGGCTGGACCTGGGATGTTCAGGGCCGCCTCACCGGCATGAGCTACCCCAGCGGTTTGCAATTGAGCTACGGCTACGACGCCTATGGCCGCCTGTCCAGCGTCTCGGGTTGGGTCAATGGCAGTTGGCAGACCCTTGCCGACAGCTTCCTCTACCAGCCCGCCACCGAACGCCGCTACGCCTGGCGCTACGGCAACGGCCTGGCGCGCATGGTCACGCTGGATACCGATGGCCGAACCGCAGCCTTGTCCAGCCCCGGCGCGCACAACCTGGGCCTGGGCTACAACAACACC
>JANPMR010000505.1:0-3255 GCA_031427055.1 Rubrivivax sp. | reverse complement strand
AGGCACTTCGTCCTCGCGCTTGATGTCGGTGCCCACCGGCATCAGGAAGTTGCGGCCCTTGATCTGCACGCCGTGGCCGGCAAAGTAGAACAGGCCCGCGCCGCCGGCCTTGAGGCGATCACCGAACGCGGTGACGGCGTCTTGCAATTGCTTTTGCGACGCGTCCAGCCGCAGATCGACCTTGAAGCCGGCCTTCTCGAGCACCTTGGCCACGGCCGAGGCGTCGTTGGCCGAGTTGACGAGCGGCGCGCTGGCGTAATTGGCATTGCCGATCACTAGCGCATGGCGAGGCTCGCTGGTGGGAGACACGGCCGCTACAGCGGGGGCTGCAAGTGCCACCAACAGCCACCCGGCAAGGCGCCTGAGCCAGGGGCCGGCAGAAGAAGGTCGCATGTCTTGGGACATCACAGGTTCCTCTCACGGTGGGCCGCATCGACGGCACCGGCGGGTGCATCGCAGCGTTGGCGCCATGGTACGGCAATGGCACTGGCCGACAACCTCCGTCCGGGGGAGACCTCAGCCTTGAACTTGGGTGGCCGGATGTGTCTGCCTGTAACGGTGACCTGACCTTGCCGGTCAGGACTAGGACCCTGCCGACGAGACCTTGTGTCGCATCAGCCGCCCGTGCTCCCGTTGCCAATCGCGCTTCTTCTCGGTGTCGCGCTTGTCGTGCTCGGCCTTGCCCTTGGCCAGCGCGATCTCGGCCTTGATCAGGCCGCCCTTGAAGTGCAGGTTGAGCGGCACCAGCGTGAAGCCCTTTTGCTCGACCTTGCCCACCAGGCGGCGGATCTCGGCCTTGTGCATGAGCAGCTTCTTGGTGCGGTCGGCCTCGGGGTGTACGTGCGTCGAGGCACTGCGCAGCGCGTTGATGCGGCAACCGATCAGGAACAGCTGGCCGTCGCGGATCAGCACGTATCCGTCGGTCAGCTGCACCTGGCCGGCACGGATGGCCTTGATCTCCCAGCCTTCGAGCACCATGCCGGCCTCGTAACGCTCTTCGATGGCGTAGTCGTAGCGGGCGCGGCGGTTCTCGGCGATGAAAGCTGGGGCGGTCATTGGACGCAAATGGTGGGCCGGGGCGCACTTCTACAATCGCTGCATTGTATGAAGCACGTGCGCAAGTCGGTTCTGCTCTGGTACTCGCCACGCGAGATGTACGACCTGGTCACGGCCGTGGCGGCCTATCCCGACTTCCTGCCCTGGTGCGACCGCGCCGAACTGATTGCGCAGCATGACGACGGTGTCACGGCGCGCCTGGGCATGGCCTTTGGCGTCGTGCGCCACAGCTTCACCACGCGCAACCGGCAGCGGCCGGACGAGTCGGTTCGCATGAGCCTGGTCGATGGCCCGTTCTCGCGGCTGGACGGCGGCTGGCGGTTCCGGCCGTTGAGCGACGCGCAGGCCTGCAAGGTCGAATTCGAGCTGCGCTACGAGTTCGCCAACACCGCGTTCGAGGCGGTGCTCAGCCCCGTGTTCGACAAGGCCGCCGGCAGCTTCGTCGACTCTTTCGTGCGGCGCGCCGAGCAGGTGTATGGCGCGCGCTGAGCCCTTGCATGTGGAGCTGGTGTTTTGCGCCCGGCCGGGCGAGACGGACATCGAAGCCGTGAGCCTGTTGCCCGGTGCGGCCGTGGCCGATGCGCTGGCCGCGGGCGGGCTGCTGGCGCGCCACGGGTTGGCGGCCGATACGGCCTTGCTGGGCATCTGGGGCCGGCGCTGCGATCTGGCAACGCCATTGCGCGACCGTGACCGCGTCGAGATCTATCGGCCGCTGGCCGTGGACCCGAAAGAAGCGCGCCGGCTGCGCTACAAGCGCCATCGCAAGACGCCGTAGGCGGCGTCAGGCGCCAGCGCATCGCAAGCTGGCAAACAGCGCTAAATGTAGAAGTCTTCCATGATCCGGGGCCTTGCCCCGCATCATGAAAGTTAGCGGCAGTCGGAGGCGATGACCTCGCGTGCGCGGCGCATGTCTTGCGCGCGCCCTTGGTCGTCGAGGATCTCGCGTTCGCCCTTGTCGTTGACGCGGGCGATGCGCTGGCCACTCTCGAGTGCCGACAGGTGGCCGCGGGCGCTGCGGCAGTTTTCGGCACGGCGCTGCGACAGCATCTCTTCGTCGGCGCGCGTCTTGGCCGACTGCTCTTCGTCGGCGGCACGCTTGCGGGCCTGCAGTTCGCGGTCCAGCGGGTTGTTCGACGCGCCGGGCGTGGCGGCCGCGCCAGAGGCAGCACCGTCTGCAGCGCGCGGCGTGAAGACGCGGCGCACGTCGGGGGTCGGGCGCGCGAGGATGTCCTTCTCGGCGATGTCGCGTGGCGGCGGGCGGTCACTGGCGTTGACCTGGCCGGCCTTGTCGCGCCATACCCACTGGGACGGGGCTTGGGCCTGAGCTGGTGGCGAGAGCAGGGTCAGCATCAGTGCCGCCGACAGCGCGCTCAGCAGCGATGCCTTCAGGCGCAGGCCAACGGCGCGGTTGCGGTGGATAGCTTGCGGCGAGCCGTATGCGGTCTTCATCAACGAAGTTTAGCGCTGGCGCAACTGGCCGTGGCGAGCCGCTTGTCACGAGGCGCAAGGGCGCGTCAAGGCCCGGCGCAGCCTACCTATAATCTGCTTTTGCGACTGGAGCCTTTTCATGCGCCTACTCGGCAAAGCGCTCACCTTCGACGATGTGTTGTTGGTGCCGGCGTTCTCCCAGGTGTTGCCCCGCGACACCCGACTGGCTACTCGCCTGTCCCGCAACATCTCGCTCAACCTGCCTCTTGTGTCCGCCGCCATGGACACCGTGACCGAGGCGCGCTTGGCGATCGCCATCGCGCAAGAAGGCGGCATCGGCATCGTGCACAAGAACCTCACGCCGCGCCAGCAGGCGGCCGAGGTGGCGCGCGTCAAGCGCTATGAATCGGGCCTGCTGCGCGACCCCATCACGGTGGCACCCGATGCCACGGTGCGCCAGGTGATGGAACTCTCGCGCCAGCACGGCGTGTCGGGCTTCCCGGTGGTCGAGGGCCGTACCGTGGTGGGCATCGTCACCAACCGCGACCTGCGCTTCGAGACGCGCCTGGATGCGTCGGTGCGCGAGGTGATGACGCCGCGCGAACGCCTGATCTCGGTGCGCGAAGGCGCGTCGCTGGCCGAGGGCAAGGCGCTGATGCACAAGCACCGGCTCGAGCGCGTGCTGGTGGTGAGCGAGGCCTTCGAGCTGCGCGGGCTGATGACCGTCAAGGACATCACCAAGCAGACCAACTTTCCCAACGCCGCGCGCGA
>JANPMR010000504.1:0-7978 GCA_031427055.1 Rubrivivax sp. | reverse complement strand
CCCCAAAGCACGCGGTCGGGGAAGGTCTCGACGATGCGGCGCGCGAAGGGCACCACGTCACGGTAGGCGGCGCCTTCGCCCTGCAGCGCGCGCGGGCCGGTGAGCGAAAGCCGCTCGGGGCAGCTGACCTTGCTCCAGATGTTGTCGTGCTCGCGCAGCAGGCGCTCGAAGAGCGCGAACTGCGGGCCATCCACTGGCAGGCTCACATCGGGGCGGCCCATGTGGTCGACGACAACCGTGGTGGGCAGCGCGGTGAAGAAGTCCCACAGCTCGGGCAGGTCCACGGCCTCGAAGTAGATGACGACGTGCCAGCCCAGCGGCGCGATGCGCGCGGCGATCTCGAGCAGCTCGCCCTTGGGCGTGAAGTCGACCAGGCGCTTGACGAAATTGAAGCGCACGCCGCGCACGCCGGCCGCGTGCATGGCCTGCAAGTCCGCGTCGCTGACGCTGCGCCGCACGGTGGCCACGCCGCGTGCGCGGCCGCCGCTGGCCGCGCACGCATCCACCATGGCGCGGTTGTCGGCGCCGTGGCAGGTGGCTTGCACGACGACGTTGCGCGCAAAGCCCAGCTGATCGCGCAGCGCGAAGAGTTGCGCCTTGCTGGCGTCGCAGGGCGTGTACTTGCGCTCGGGCGCAAACGGAAATTCGGCGCCCGGCCCGAAGACGTGGCAGTGCGCATCCACGCTGCCCGCTGGCAACGCAAAGCGCGGTCGGCTGGGGCCGGCGAACCAGTCGAGCCAGCCAGGGGTCTTGGTGAAGCTCATGGGGGTCAGCGTGCTCATGCCGCCTCGAAGGGCATGCCGGCGTACTGCTCGGCCAGCGCAGCCTGGGCGTGGGCCGAACCCTTGAGGTAGTCGAGCTCGCTCTCTTGCGCGCGCTGGTCGAAATCGCTGTCCTCCGGAAAGCGGTGCAGCAGCTTGGTCAGGTACCACGAGGTGCGCTCCGAGCTCCACACGCGGCGCAGCGCCATCGCGCTGTAGCCGTCGATGAGCTGCTGGCTGCCAACGCGGTAGAAGGCCTGCAGCGCGCGGCTGAGATAGAACACATCGGACACCGCCAGGTTGATGCCCTTGGCACCGGTGGGCGGCACGATGTGCGCCGCGTCGCCGCACAAAAACAGGCGGCCGTGGCGCATCGGCTCGGCGACAAAGCTGCGCAGCGGTGCGATCGACTTTTCGATGCTCGGCCCGGTGACGATGCGCCGCGCCATCTCGGCAGGGAAGCGCGCCGTCAACTCGCCCCAGAAGCGGTCATCGCTCCAGTCGCCAACCGTGTCCGTCAGCGGCACCTGGATGTAGTAGCGGCTGAGCATGGCGCTGCGCTGTGAGGCCAGCGCAAAGCCGCGCGGGTGGTTGACGTAAGTGATGTCGGGCAGCGGCGGCGTGCGCGACAGGATGCCCAGCCAGCCAAAGGGATAGGCCTTCTCGAACTCGCGCAGGTGCGTGGCCGGGATGGTCTTGCGCGAGACGCCGTGAAAGCCGTCGCAGCCGGCGACGTAGTCACACTCAATTCGCTCGTCCACTCCGCGGTGGCGGAAGGTGACGTAAGGCGCATCGCCCGCCACGTCGTGCAGTTGCACGTCCTCGGCTTCGGTCAACACGGTGGCACCGCGGGCGTCGGCGGCGGCGTACAGATCTTCCTGGATCTGCACTTGGCCGTAGGCCATGAAGCGCTTGCCCAGGTGCTTGAAGCAGTCGATGAAGAAGTCGTCGCGGCCAGCCCAGGCGATGCGCATGCCGTCGTGGGCGTGGCCCTCGGCGTCCATGCGCGTGGCCAGCCCGGCCTGGCGCAACACGTCGACCGTGGTCTGCTCGAGCACGCCGGCGCGGATGCGGCCCAGCACGTGCTCGCGGGTCTGGCGTTCCAGCACGATGCTGGTGATGCCATGGCGGTGCAGCAGTTCGGCCAGCAGCAGCCCGGCCGGGCCGCCGCCGATGATCGCCACCTGGGTCTTCATGTCGAGTCCTTCGTCGTTGCCTGCTTCAGGATGCGGTCGGCCCCCGCATCCGCCAGGATGCGGTCGGCTTCCACGCGCCAGTCGGCGCTGCGCGCGAAGGCCGGCGTGCCGCGCTCGCCGAAGACGCCGTCGTCGGCCAGATCGGCCACCCAGGCCTGGCGCTCGGCCGTGCCGCTGGCGCTCCAGGGTGTCAAGCCGGCTTCGCGCACGGTCTGCGCCACCTCGCGCACCTCTTCGCTGCGGCGCCGGCCGTGTTCAATGACGCGCTGGAAGAAGTAGGCGCCCTGCTTCTCCCAGTCGATGCCCGGAAACGTCTCGTGCAGCGACGCGATCAGCGCGTCTTCCACGCCGTAGTGGCGCGCGGTGGTGAAGCTCTCGATGACCATCGCCTCCAGGCCCTTGATCATCACGCTGCGGCACATCTTGATGGCGCTGGCCACGCCCAGCCGGTCGCTCGCCACGCGGGCGGCAAAGCCCAGCTCGTGCAGCAGCGGCAGCAGCGCCGCGGCGTCGGGCCCGCCCAGCAGCAGCGGCACCTTGATGCGCTGGGGCGAGATGGATGTCATTACCGCGCCTTCGACATAGCGACCGGCCGCGGCGTTGACGCAGTCGGCGGCGCGCATCTTGGCGCCCGGAGAGGCCGAGTTGACATCGAGAAAGAAGGCGCCGGCCTCCATCGCCCCGGCGCAGGCCTGCGCCACGGCCACGGCCTGGCTGGCGGTGACGGCGCTGATGACCAGGCCGGCGCCGCGCACGGCCTGCGCCGCGTCGGCCGCCAGCGCCACGCCCTGTGCGGCGGCATGGGCGCGCAGCGCAGCGCCGCCCGCGTCGAGCTTGCGGTCGTAGGCCGCCACACGCACGCCAGCGGCGCGCAGGTCTTCGGCCAGGATGCGCCCGACCTCGCCGTAGCCGATGAGGGCGACGGCCTCAGTCGACATAGCGCAGGCCCAGCTTCTCCAGCGGCTCGCGGAACTTGTACATGTCCAACCCCAGCACGCCGGCAGCGAGCTTGGCGCGCTTGTCGGCCTCGAGCGCCTCGCGCGCGGCGGCGGCGTCGGCGGTCTTGCGCACCTGCGCCGCGGGCACCACGACCACGCCGTCGTCGTCGGCGACGATGGCGTCGCCCGGCGTCACCAGCATGCCGGCGCAGACCACCGCAATGTTGACCGAGCCCAGCGTGGCCTTGATCGTTCCCTTGGCGCTGATGGCCTTGCTCCACACCGGGAAGCCCATCGCCTGCAGGTCGCGCACGTCTCGCGTGCCGGCATCGATGATCAAGCCACGCGCGCCACGTGCCTGGAAGGACGTGGCCAGCAGGTCGCCAAAGAAGCCATCGGTGCACGCCGCCGTGCAGGCCGCGACGACGATGTCGCCCTCGCGGATCTGCTCGGCCACCACGTGCAGCATCCAGTTGTCGCCCGGCTGCAGCAGCACCGTGACCGCCGTGCCCGAGATGCGCGCACCGCTGTAGATGGGCCGCATGTAGGGCTGCAGCAGGCCGACGCGGCCCTGAGCCTCGTGCACGGTAGCGCAGCCAAAGCGCGCCAGTTCGTCGGTGGCAGCGCGGTCGGCGCGCTGGATGTTTCTCTTGACGACACCCAGCTCGAACATCTCATTTCCCCTTGGCCTTGAGTGCGGCGTCGAGCCGCGGATAGACGCGCCGCGCGTTGCCCTCGAAGACCTTGTGGCGGTCGTCGCCCACCACGATGGTGCTGGCCTCGATGTAGCGCCGCGTGTCGTCGTAGTAGTGCCCGGTCTCGGGGTCGATGCCACGCACGGCGCCGATCATCTCGCTGGCGAACAGGATGTTCTCGACCGGAATCACTTTGGTGAGCAGGTCGATGCCCGGCTGGTGGTAGACGCAGGTGTCGAAGAAAATGTTCTTCAGCAGGTGGTCCTTGAGCAAGGGCTTCTTCAGCTCTTGCGCCAGGCCACGAAAGCGCCCCCAGTGATAGGGCACCGCGCCGCCGCCGTGCGGGATGATGAAGCGCAGCGTCGGGAAGTCCTTGAACAGGTCGCCCGTCAGACACTGCATGAAGGCCGTCGTGTCCGCGTTGAGGTAGTGCGCGCCCGTGGTGTGGAAGCAGGCGTTGCAGCTCGTGCTGACGTGGATCATCGCCGGGAT
The DNA here is from genome assembly GCA_031427055.1 of Rubrivivax sp. Classification (GTDB taxonomy): domain Bacteria; phylum Pseudomonadota; class Gammaproteobacteria; order Burkholderiales; family Burkholderiaceae_C; genus Rubrivivax. The sequence continues at coordinate 3,896 of JANPMR010000504.1, read as the reverse complement.
GTCGTACTCGACCATCTTCTCGTAGATCGGGTACCAGTGGCGGTCGGTCAGCGGCGGGCTCGTCCAATGGCCGCCCGACGGATCGGGGTTGAGGTTGATGGCGACGTTGCCGAACTGCTGAACACACTTCACCAATTCAGGGATGCAGCTCGCCGGGTCGACGCCAGGGCTCTGCGGCAGCATGGCCGCGGGGATGAAGTGGTCGGGGAACAGTTGCGCGACGCGAAAGCACAGCTCGTTGCAGATCGCCGCCCAGGTGCTGCTGACCTGAAAGTCGCCAATGTGGTGGGCCATGAAACTGGCGCGCGGGCTGAAGATGGTGAGGTCGCTGCCGCGCTCGCGCATCAGGCGCAGCTGGTTGGCCTCGATGCTCTCGCGCAGCTCGTCATCGCTGATCTTCAGGTCGGCCACGCGCGGCATCGCGGCCGGGTCTTTGATGCCGGCGATCTGGGCATTGCGCCAGCTCTCCAGCGCCTTGGGTGCTGTCGTGTAGTGGCCGTGGCAATCGATGATCAAGTCGGTCTCCTGGAAGCGAATCAGGCGGCTTGCATGCCGTGGCGCCGCTTGGCGTCGGCAGCGGCGGGCGAGGCCATGAAGGCTAGCGCCGCGCGCGCCGCGTCAGGCTGTGTCGACCTGCGGCAGACGCCGCCAGAAAACGTCGTGATGAAGGCGATGGCCTTGGGCAGGGTGCCGACGACGTCGACGCCATCCGCGTGCATCAGCTCGCTGAGTTGCTGGAAGGCCAGATCGACTTCGCCGCGCGCCAGCAGCGCAGCCACCGGCACGCCGGGCGGCGCCTGCACGGTGCGTGGCTGCACCTGGGCGGCGATGCCCCAGCGCTCGAACAGCTGCAACAGGTGCGCGCCGCTCGGGCCCGTGGAATAGCCGATGCGGTACGCCGCCAGCACCGCCTGGCGCACGGCGTCTTCGCTGCCGACATCCGGCCGCGGCGCGCCCGCGCGCACGGCGATGGCCACCGGCGAGTGCACCAGGTCGACGCGACTGCCGGCCAGCACAGGGCCGGCGTCGATCAGTCGCTGCAGCGCATCAGACGCCAGCACCACCAGATCGAAGGCCTCGCCGGCCTGCACGCGCCGCGCGGCGTCCACACCGCCCACCGATTCGATCACGACGCGCAGGTCGGCCTGCGCCTCACAGGCGGCCGTCAGCTCGGCCAGCACCGCGCGGGTGGCCATCGAGGAGATTGCGGTGAGGGTTTGCGACATGGGTCTGGGTGCAAACAGGCAAGGGGCAAGGGGCGCCGCCATTCTTGGCCATGGCGAGCTATGCATCAAGAAGGCTTCTCGACTAGCTGCTATGCCCATCCGGCATGACAATGCGGGCATGGAACTCAAGCAGATCGCCAGCTTTGTGCAGGTGGCCGAACTCGGCAGCTTCACACGCGCGGCTACCGTGCTGCGCATCGCGCAGCCGGCGCTGAGCCGCCAGGTGCGCGCGCTCGAGGTCGAGCTGCGCCAGCCGCTGTTCGACCGCAACGGCCGCGGCGTCACGCTCACCGAGGCTGGCAAACGGCTGCTGGCGCACGGCCGCGGCATCCTGCAGCAGGTAGAGCGCGCGCGGCAAGACCTGGAAGGCCAGCGCGGCGAGGTCTCGGGTCTGCTCTCGGTGGGCCTGCCGCCCAGCCTGAGCCGCACGCTCACGGCGCCGCTGGTCGAGGTTTTTCGCGCGCGCTTCCCGCACGCCACGCTGACGGTGGTGGAAGGGCTGTCGACCTATCTGCTGGAGTGGCTGGCGCAGGGCCGCGTGGACTGCGCCGTGGTCTACAACGCCACCCCGGCCGCGGCGGTGGCCTTGCAGCCGGTGCTCGAAGAAGCGCTGTACCTGGTGTCGGCGCGCGGCGCACGGCGTGGCCGCGCGCTGCTGGGGCCGGCCGTCACCTTGGCCGAGGTGGCGGCGCACGATCTCGTCATCCCGAGCCGGCCACACGCCATCCGCATGCGGTTGGAATCGGTGCTGGCCGAAGCCGGCCTCAAGCCGCGCGTCTCGCTGGAGATCGAAAGCGTGCCGGCCATCCTGGATCTGGTCCAGCGGCACGCGCTGCACGCGGTGTTGTCGCTCAACGCCGTTCGCGCCAGTGGTGCCGAACAAAATTACAGCGCGCGACCCGTCTCACTGGACGGCAAGCGCCAGCCGCTGACCACCACGCTGTGGATCGCGGCCTCGACGCAGCGGCCCGGCGGGCGCTTGCTGGAACAGGCGGTGGTGATGCTGCGCGAGCTGCTGGTGGCGCGCCTGGCCAAGGACGGCAGCGTGGCGCGCGCCGCAGCGCGCACGGCTCAGGGCGCCAGCTTGCGCAGCGCCGCGCGCGCCTGATCGGCGTAGCGGCCGGCCGGGTACTGCGCCAGATACTGTTCGTAGTCGGCGCGCAGCCGGCTGCTGGCGGCGCGATCCCAGGTGTCGAACTCGCGCTGCGGGTCGTTGCCGGCCGGCTTGGCTGCGGCGGGTGCGGGTGTGGGTACGGGCGCGGCAAGCACCGCAGTGACGCTTGGGGTCACGGCGGCCGGCCGCGTGTCAGGTACCGCGCGCACCGCCAGCACCGGCGGCGGCAACAGCGCCACGGGCATCGGCGATGCCACTGCGACAGTCACTGGCGCGGTCACTGGCGCGGTCACTGGCGCCTGGGCCACAACGGTCGGCGCCGGGGCCCCGGCAACGGCCCTCGGCGCGTGAAAGTAGAAATCGGTCGACGACTCATCGACCAGCGACGGCCGCTGCGCGTGGTTGACGCTGGCAGCCGCGCCCTCGACGCTGCTGCGCACCTTCTTGAGCATGTCGGCCGCCGACAGCCCCGGCGTGCGGATCTGCTTCATCAGCTCGCGCGTGAAGAGGCCGTTGGGCACCTTGTCGTCGTCGGACAGGCGGTCCAGCGCCTGCTGGCCCTTGGACGCCGCCATGATGATCATGCTGCCCTTGGGCGGCTCGATGCGCCCCAGCGCCGAGCCCGGCGGCAGCGAGCGCCCGGCGGTGGTCTCGCGAAACGGGTCGTCGCGGCAGGCGTCGATGATGATGAGCGAGAAGCGGGCGCGCTTGTTCAGGTCGTCCACCAGCTGCTCGAGCGACAGGCCGTCGCGCACGATGGCGCGGTCGCTCGTCACCTTGATGTCCACCGGCAGCAGGAAGGGCCCGGTCTGCGGCGGCTGCGAGCCATGGCCGGAGAAGAAGAACACCACCTCGTCGCCCTTCTCGATGCGGCGCAGAAAGCCGTCGATCGACTCATTGAGCGTGTCGCGGTTGGCGTCCAGCACGCGCGTGACGGCAAAGCCCGCACTCTCGAACTCGCGCGCCAGCGCCGTGGCGTCGTTGCGCGCGTTGCGCAGCTTGGTGACGTGCTGGTAGTTGTCGTTGCCGACCACCAGTGCCAGGCGCGCGGCGTGCGCGTCCAGGGCCAGGCAGGCAAGTGAGACGGCCAAGGTCACGCCCAAGGCGGCGGCGCAGGGCAGGCGAGAGGGGGTCGTCGGGGTCATGGTCATGGCCGGAAAAGCGTAAAGCATTGTCGACGCCAACGCATCGCCCGGTCACGGCCGGCCGTAGAGAAAGCGCAACATCGGCTCGACACGCGCGGCCCACGAGGCCTCGTCATGGCCGGCGCCGGGCAGCTCGGCGCAGGTCGGCGCCCAGCCGCGCGCTTGCAGCGCGTCGCACAGGCGGCGCGCGCCGTCACGCATCACCGGCAGCTCGCGTTCGCCGACATGCAGCCAGATGCGCGGCGGTAGCGGCGGCGCGGCCCGGCGCAGCTCGTCCAGGATCGCGAAGTCGGCCCACAGCACCGTCGGCGACAGCACCAACGCAGCGCCAAAGGTGTCGCCATGCTGCAGCGCCAGCCACAGCGACGCCAGGCCGCCCAGCGACGCGCCGCCCACCGCGGTGCGCGCCGG
>JANPMR010000503.1:0-3169 GCA_031427055.1 Rubrivivax sp. | reverse complement strand
TCGGGGTCGCTCACGCCCGCCAGCTTGCCCAGGAACAGTTCGCTCGCGTCGACGCGGATGACCTTGGCGTGCATCTGCCCCACAAACATCTGCATCACCAGGTCGCCCTCATTCAAGCGCAGCAGGCCGTGATCGACGAAGACGCAGGTCAGCTGATCGCCAATCGCACGATGGATGAGCGCCGCGGCCACGCTGGAGTCGACGCCGCCGCTGAGACCCAGGATGACTTCCTCGTCGCCCACCTGCTCGCGGATGCGGGCCACGGCTTGCGCGACGTGGTCGCGCATGACCCAGTCGGGCCGGGCGCCGGCAATCTCGAGCACGAAGCGTTCGATCAGCTCGCGGCCCTTCACCGTGTGCGTGACTTCGGGATGAAATTGCACGCCGTAGTAGCTGCGCGATTCATCCGCCATGCCCGCGATGGGGCAGCTGGGCGTGCTGGCCATGAGCTTGAAGCCCGACGGCAGCGCGGTGATCTTGTCGCCGTGGCTCATCCAGACCTTGAGCATGCCGTGGCCCTCGGCGGTGGCAAAGTCCTCTATGCCCTTGAGCAGCCGCGTGTGCCCGTGCGCGCGCACTTCGGCGTAGCCAAATTCGCGGTGCGCGCTGGCCTCGACCTGGCCGCCTTGTTGCACCGCCATCGTGAACATGCCGTAGCAGATGCCCAGCACCGGCACGCCAGCGTCCCACACCGCCTGCGGCGCCCGCAGGTCGTGCTCTTCGTAGGTGCTGGCATGGCTGCCCGACAGGATGATCGCCTTGGGCGCGAAGTCGCGAATGAACGCGTCGCTGACGTCGTTGGGGTGGATCTCGCAGTAGACACGCGCCTCGCGCACGCGCCGGGCAATGAGCTGCGTGACCTGGGAGCCGAAATCGAGGATGAGGATCTTGTCGTGCATGGGGTCAGGTGGCGCTGGCCGACGGGCCGGCGTGGCGACGGAAGTGGATGATGGCGAATGCGAGCGCGAGCGCCTGCAGCGCCGCGCAAAAGTACATGGGCGCCCCGATGCGCCAATCGCCAGCGGGCAGGTGCGACACGGTGGCCAGCAGCGGCGCGGCCAGCACCGGCGCAATCACCGCGGTCAAGCTGCTCAGCGCACTGACGGCACCCATGGTGCGGCCTTGCTCGGTGCCGTCGACGGCGCCCGAGATCAAGCTCTGCATGGTGGCGGCAACGGCATTGCCCAGCAGCGTGACGCCGATCACGACATACATCATCCAGCCTTCGCTGGCCAGGCCGTAGCCGATGAAAGCCAGCGTCGACGAAATCAGCCCCATCACCGCGAGCCGCTGCGCCGTGAAGCGCTTGAGCAGGCGGCCCAGCAGCAGGCCCTGCACCAAGGCCGCCATCACACCCACCGCAAAGAGCGACCAGCCGTTCTCGGTGGGACCCCATTGGAACTTGAAGGTCGTGTACAGCACCCAAGTGGTGTACAGCGTGAACTGCGCAAGCCCGGCACAGGCCATGACACCCACGAGCAGCCCCACGCCCTTCAGACCGGCCAGCTGCCGAAGTGCAGAAAACGGATTGACGCGGCCCCAATCCAGTGCCTTGCGGCGACTGGGGGGCAGCGACTCGGGCAGCACAAACACGCCGTAGGCCAGGTTCAGCAGCGCCAGCGCGCCGGCAACCCAGAAGGGCAGGCGCAAGTCGATGCCGCCCAACAGCCCACCGAGCACCGGCCCCAGGATGAAACCGATGCCGAACATCGCGCCCAGCAGCCCGAAGCGTCGGGCGCGGTCTTCAGGCGGCGTGATGTCGGCCACGTAGGCGTTGGCCACCGCGGCGTTGGCCTGCATACTGCCACCGACCACGCGCGACAGCACCAGCATCCAGATCGACGTCGCCGCCGCGGTCATGAAGAAGTTGACCGCGACGCCGCAGAACCCCAGCAAGAGAATCGGCCGTCGCCCCAGCTTGTCGGAAAGCGCGCCGAGGATGGGCGCGCCAAAGAAACTGGACAAGGCGAACGAAAAGACCACCACCCCGTACCAGTAGGTCTGCTCCGACGGGCTGCTGGTGAACTGGCCCACGATGCCCGGCAGCACGGGCACGATGATGCCCACGGCCAGCATGTCGATGAGCACGGCGAGCATGATGAAGCGCATCGCTGCCGGGCGCGCCCCGGCGACGGGTGTGGGTGCGGGCGCGGGCGCGGCGATCTCGGGTGCAGTCATGCGGGCGCGTCACTCGGCCCGGTAGTTCGGGGCTTCCTTGGTGATCTGCACGTCATGCACATGGCTTTCGCGGATGCCGGCGGCCGTGATCTCGACGAACTCGGCGCGATCATGAAGCTCGTCGATGCTGGCGCAGCCGCAATAACCCATAGCCGCGCGCACGCCGCCGGCAAGCTGGTGGATGATGGCCACCATCGTGCCCTTGTAGGGCACGCGGCCCTCGACGCCCTCGGGCACCAGCTTGTCGGTGTTGGGGTTGGCGGTCTCGTCGCTTTCCTGGAAGTAGCGATCTGCCGAGCCCGCCTTCATGGCCGCGATCGAGCCCATGCCGCGGTAGCTCTTGTAGCTGCGGCCCTGGTACAGGATGACCTCGCCCGGCGCTTCTTCGGTGCCGGCGAACATGCCGCCCATCATCACGCTGCCCGCGCCCGCGGCCAGCGCCTTGGCGATATCGCCCGAGTAGCGAATGCCGCCGTCGGCAATCAAGGGCACGCCACTGCCGCGCAGCGCGGTGGCCACGCTGTCGATGGCCATGATCTGCGGCACGCCCACGCCGGCCACGATGCGCGTGGTGCAGATGCTGCCGGGGCCGATGCCGACCTTGACGGCATCGGCGCCGGCCTCGGCCAGCGCCAGAGCGGCGGCGCCGGTGGCGATGTTGCCGCCGATGACGTCGACCTGCGGGTAGTGGCGCGTGATCCAGCGCACGCGCTCGATGACGCCGGCACTGTGGCCGTGCGCGGTGTCGACCACCAGCGCATCGACGCCGGCCTTGACGAGCAGGTCGACGCGCTCCTCGGTGCCCTCGCCCACGCCCACCGCGGCGCCGACGCGCAGCTTGCCCTGGGCATCGCGCGCGGCGTTGGGAAAGTTGGTCTGCTTGGTGATGTCCTTGACGGTCATCAGCCCGCGCAGCTCGAAGGCCTCGCTCACCACCAGCACGCGCTCGAGCCGGTGCTTGTGCATCAGCGCCTTGCCCTCGGCCAGCGAC
>JANPMR010000502.1:0-3256 GCA_031427055.1 Rubrivivax sp. | reverse complement strand
CGTCGAGTTGAAGGGCAAGGACTGGAAGCCGAGCACGGGTTGATGTCGATCTGTTGCGGGCCGAATTTCGAGCGGGGCGCAAGGCCCCGTTCGCGCTTGAGGGCGCAGCGGTCGGCAACCAACCGCAGCCGTACCGCGATTTTCCGTTTTCGTCGCCGCGCGAATCACCCGCTGCGGCTTGCAGCCTAGAGTGAATCCGGACGGCTTAGCAGCGAACGGGGTACAGCAACCCATACGTCCCGGCTGGGCCTTCACGCCCCTCAAATCCGCAAAGGACGAACGACTATGAAGATGCCCAATCTGACCTTGGTGCTGGCTGCGACGGCGCTCGCTGCGGTCGCCACAAGCACGGTGCAAGCCGAGCCGGTGAGGCTCGAGGCCCTGCTTTCAATCAAGACCGAATCGAAGTTGGAACTGGCCGACGGCAGCAAGCGCTACCTGCTTGCGACCCAGCGCGAAGGCCCGGCGGCAGGCAGCGGGCCGCTGGCCGGCGCGACGATGCTGGAATGGGGCGTGCATGAGGTCACGCCGGGTGTCGGTGCCGATGGCAACGGCTATCTCGTCTTCACCCTGCCCAGCGGCGAACTGGCCTACCTCAAGTACCGCTTCCGTGCCGTGCCGGTGGCCGGGCCCGACGGCAAGCCGCAGAACCGGATCACCGGCGCCTGGGAACTCGTTGGCAGTACCGGCAAGCTCAAAGGCTTGCAGGGCGCCGGCACGGTTCTCATCAAGGCCGTCTCGGCGAAGGAGCGGCTGTGGGTTCTCGAAGGCGACCTGGTGCAGGCGCCGGAACAAGCCCAGAAGTGAACGCAGTGTTTGCCGCTTGCGCGCCGGCCCGACAAGTCCGTTCGTGCGGCCTGGCTTACAGCAGGTGCTTCACGCCGTCCTGCTCTTCGAGCAACTCGGCCAGCGACTTGTCGATGCATTGCTGCGAGTAGGCGTCGATCGGCAAGCCCTCGACCAGCTTGTAGTCGCCGCCGGCGCAGGTTACCGGGAAGCCGAAGATCAGGTCCTTGGGGATGCCGTATTCGCCGTTGCTGGCCACGCCCATCGTGACCCAGCGCTCGCCGGTGCCCAGCGCCCAGTCGCGCATGTGGTCGATCGCGGCGTTGGCGGCCGACGCGGCCGACGACAGGCCGCGCGCGGCAATGATCGCCGCGCCACGTTTGGCCACGGTGGGCATGAACGTGTCGCGGTTCCAGGCCTCGTCGGCGATCAGGTCCCTGACCGACGCGCCGCCGACGGTGGCGAAGCGGTAGTCGGCGTACATCGTCGGCGAGTGGTTGCCCCAGACGGCGAGCTTGTCGATCGCGGTCACGGGTTGGCCGGTCTTGGCCGCGAGCTGGCTCAGCGCGCGGTTGTGGTCCAGCCGCATCATCGAGGTGAAGTTCCGGCGCGGCAGGTCGGGCGCCGACTTCATTGCGATGGAGGCATTGGTGTTGGCCGGGTTGCCGACCACCAGCACGCGCACATTGCGCGACGCCGCGGCGTTCAGCGCACGGCCTTGGACGGTGAAGATCTGCGCGTTGGCCGACAGCAGATCCTTGCGCTCCATGCCCGGGCCGCGCGGCCGTGCGCCGACCAGCAGGGCGTAGTCGGTGTCCTCGAAGGCCGCCGCCGCGTCGCTGTGCGCACTCATCCCCGCCAGCAGCGGGAAGGCGCAGTCGTCGAGTTCCATCATCACGCCCGCCAGCGCCTTCTGCGCCTTCTCGTCGGCAATCTCGAGCAGTTGCAGGACCACCGGCTGATCCTTGCCGAGCATCTCGCCCGCGGCAATGCGGAACAGCAGGGCGTAGCCGATCTGGCCAGCGGCGCCGGTGACGGCGACGCGAACGGGCTTCTTGCTCATCGCGAATTCTCCAGGGCACAGGGATGGCGCAAAGTGTAGGCCAGATGGCCCGTCGATCGAGGGTCAACCCGGGGTGCGCTGTCTTATATAAGACATCTTTCCTGGACCGGCGGCGCGTGCTGTGCTGCAATCGAACGCATGCCCTCCACCGTGGTCTCCCGCGCTGCCGCGCCGGCCGGTGCGCCCGACGCGCCGTCGTTCAGCCCGCTGTACCGCCAGATTGCGGCCCTGATCACGCGCAGCCTGCAGGGCGGCGAGTGGAAGCCCGCCGAGGCGATTCCCAGCGAGCTCGAGCTGGCCGCGCGCTACAAGGTCAGCCAGGGCACCGTGCGCAAGGCTATCGACGACCTGGCGGCCAGCAACCTGCTGGTGCGCCGCCAGGGCAAGGGCACCTTCGTCGCCACGCACGCCGAGGCGACCACGCAGTTCCGCTTCCTGCGTCTGGCGCCTGACGCCGCGCCGGGCGCGGCCCCGGCCGGCGAGCGCGAACCGCTGTCGCGGCGCTTCCTCGACTGCCGGCGCCTGCGCGCCCCCGCCGAGGTGGCGCGCGCGCTGGACCTGCGCGGCGGCGAGGCGGCGCTGCAAGTCCGCCGGCTGCTGTACTTTCGCGGCCGGCCGGTGGTGCTCGACGACATCTGGCTGCCGGCGGCGCTGTTCAAGGGGCTGACGTCGCAGCGCCTGTCGGCCTACCAGGGCCCGATGTACGGCCTGTTCGAGACCGAGTTCGGCGTGCGCATGGTCCGCGCCGAGGAACAGATCCGCGCCGTCGCCGCCGATGCCGCGGCCGCCGCCCTGCTCGAGCTGGCGCCCGCTGCGCCGCTGTTGCTGGTGGAACGCGTGGCCTACACCTACGGCGACCGCCCGGTCGAGTTGCGCCGCGGCCTGTACGACACCCGCAGCCATCACTACCGCAACGAACTCGGCTGAGCCTGTCCTTCGACAAGCTCAGGATGATCGGGAATACAGGCTCAGGATGATCGGGAAAACGGGCTCAGGATGATCGGGAATACAGGCTCAGGATGATCGGAGCCTTGCGTCCTGAGACTGCGGGCGCGGGCTGAGCCTGTCCGGTGCGCCCGCAGTTCGTCGCCGCAAAGCGGCGCTTTGTCGCATCATTGTCAACGGCGCGATTCCGCGCTCCTACACTGCGCCGGCTTCATGAGAGCGGGCTCGAGAGGACAACACATGCGCAAGGCTTGGTGGATCGGCGGCTCGGTGGTGCTGGCGCTGGCGGGGGTGGCTGCCGCGGTGGCGATGGTCGCCAAACCCGGCAAGGCGGCTTCAGACGGCGAAGCCAAGAAGGACAAGGACGGCAAGCCGATCGTGACGCTGGAGTTCACGCCGCGTGAAGTGGTGGCGCCGGTGCTGGCGGCGATGCCCACGACGATCGAATTTTCCGGGCCACTG
>JANPMR010000501.1:0-2696 GCA_031427055.1 Rubrivivax sp. | reverse complement strand
CCCGGCGCAGAAGAGGAAGAGGCTGACGATGCCGACGCGCTGCTGCGTCCACAGCGCGTCGCGGTGGAAGTTGAAGCGCGGCTCGAAGAAGCCGAAGTGGTTGAGATCGAAGCAGAAGTGGAACAGCGCCATCCAGACGATGGCGGCGCCGCGCAGCGCGTCCAGGCGGTCGAAGCGGGCCGGCCGGAGCGCGGGTGCTGCTGCTGCTGCTGCGGCCTTCATGCGGTCTTCTCGTACACGTCGGTGAAGCGCTCGCCGTCCCAGGCGTACAGCAAGTAGGCCGCGTGCAGGCAGCGGCTGGCGCCGCGCGGCCTGAACAGCCCCACGCACTGGCCGCGCGCGTGGCGCACGCTGCGGTAGACCACGCCGGCCGAGCCCTCGGCGTGCAGCCGGTGGCCCAGCGCGCGCGCCACCGTGTAGTCGTCGGCGTCGTAGATCGCGGCCGGCGCGCTGCCGGGCTCATGGCCCAGCGGCACCAGGTCATGCAGCCGCGCGTCGACGGCCACGTGATACAGCCGCATCGGCAGGTGCATCGCGCCCTGCTGCGTGGCGGCCAGAAAGCGGCCGTGGTGATGCCGCGTCTCGGCCAGGGCCGTGGCGCGTTCACGGGCAGCGTAGAAGACGCCGAAGCGGCCATCAGAGAAGCGGCTGCCCAGCAGGTTGAGGTGCGTGAAGGCCGCCATGACCGGGCCGCTGCCGGGGCCGAAGACACGTTGATCGCGCGGCACGCGCTCGATCTGGCCCAGATCATCGCGCACGCGCTCGTTGCTCATTGCCTCCAGCGCGTACAGCGCCTCGAAATCGGCAGCGTCGGCCACGCGGTCGAAGAGCGTCACCGCCGGGTAGCGCGTGGGCACGATGCGGCAGGCCTGCGGCCAGCGCACGCGGCGCTGCGTCGGCGCACGCGTCGGTGCAAGCGTCGGTGCAAGCGTCAAGACCAGCCGCCGCCGCGCACGCCGTCAAGGTAGCGGCGCACCAGGTTGAGATCGCTCACGTTGCCGGCCAGCATGCGCGCCAACGCACTGCGCCCGCCGAAGGGCGGCGCGGTGTTGGGCTGGCGCACCCAGGCGTCGGCCGCGGCCGGCTCGGGCAGCAGGATCTGCAGGCCCTTGTAGATGCCCAGGATGTTGGACAGGCGCTCCAGCGTGTCGCGGCTGAGCGCGGCCTTCTCGGGCTGCTTGCGCCAGGCAAAGAAGGTCGAGCGCGGCGGCTGGCCAAGCAGCGCCAACTGCTCGTCGACGCTCAAGCCCCAGGCCTGGGCGATGCGCTCGAAGGCGCGCAGGCCGGCGGCGGCCATACGCTCGGCGGTGATGTCTGGATCGACCTGGGGGGCCAGGACAGCGCTCATGTACAAATCCCCAACTGGACATGCCTTACATCATAGTCCGGATTTGGATTTACAACTTCAATCGCCGAAGCGCCCGCCTTCCGCCGCTTGCTTGACGACGATGGCCGCAGGCTCGAAACGCGCTCCGAAGCGCGCCGCCAGTTCGCGGGCACGCGCCACGAAGGCCGCCGCGCCCATGGCATTGATGTACTGCAGCGCGCCGCCCTGGAAGTGCGCGAAACCCCAGCCGAAGATGCTGCCGATGTTGGCATCGGCCACCGAGCGCAGCACGCCCTCTTCGAAGCAGCGCGCCGCCTCGTTGGCCTGGGCAAACAACAGGCGGTCGATCAGCTCGCGCTGCGGCGGCTGCTCGGCCGCCACCGGGCACAGCGCGGCCAACTCGGGCCACAGCGTCTTGCCATCGTCACCCCAGTCGTAGAAGCCCTTGCCAGCCTTCTTGCCGACGCGGCCGATTTCGCACAGTTGCCGCACCACGCCCATGCCGGGATGCTCGGTCCAGGCGCGCCCCTCGGCAGCCAGGTCCTTCTTGGTCTGGTCGGCCACGTGGAGACCCAGCGAGAGCGAGACCTCGTCTTGCAGCGCCAGCGGCGGCATTGGCATGCCGGCCTGCAGGCCCGCCACTTCGATGGATCGCGGATGCACGCCCTCTTTGAGCATCGCGATGCCTTCCATCACGTAGGTGGCGAAGACGCGGCTGGTGTAGAAGCCGCGGCTGTCGTTGACGACGATGGGTGTCTTGCCGATCTGCAGCACGTAGTCGAAGCCGCGTGCCAGCGTCTCGTCGCTCGTGTGCTTGCCGACGATGATCTCCACCAGCGGCATCTTGTCCACCGGGCTGAAGAAGTGCAGGCCGATGAACTGCGCCGGGCGGCTGCTGGCCTGCGCGAGGCCGCTGATCGGCAAGGTGGAGGTGTTGGACGCGAACACCGCGCTTTCGCCCAATACGGCCTCGGCCCGGCGGGTCACCTCGGCCTTGATGGCGCGGTCCTCGAACACGGCCTCGATGACGAGATCGCAGCCGGCGAGCAGCGCGTAGTCGGTGGTTGGCGTGATGCGCGCCAAGTGCGCGTCGCGCTTGTCCGCCGTGCTGCGGCCGCGCTTCACGGCCTGGTCGAGCAGCCCTTGCGAATAGGCCTTGCCGCGCTCGGCAGCGTCCTGCGTGGTGTCGAGCAGCACGCAGTCGATGCCGACCTTGGCTGACACGAACGCAATGCCCGCGCCCATCATGCCGGCGCCCAGGATGCCGAGCCTTGTGACCTTGGTTGCCGGCACGCCTTGCGGCCGCGACGCACCCTTCTTGATCGCGTTCAGCTGGTACCACAGCGTGCCGATCATGTTGCGCGACACC
>JANPMR010000500.1:0-3489 GCA_031427055.1 Rubrivivax sp. | reverse complement strand
GCATCCAAGCTGAATGACGCGGCGCGCGCCGAGCGCCTGGCGACGGAGACGGTGCGCGTGGTGGCACTGGCCACGCCGCGCGAGCCCGAGGCCGAACGTGCCGCCGCGCTGCTGCAAGCGCAGGTGCGGCTGACCGCGGCCAACCCGGCCGGCGCGGTGGCGGCGCTCGACCGCCTGCAGCCCGGCGGCGAAGGTCGGCCCGGCATGCTGCTGCGCGCGCGTGCGCTGCTCGAGATGCAACGCCGTGCGCCCGCGCGTGAGAGCGCGCCGCTGCGCGAGAGCACCGAGGCGCTGCAGACCTGGGTCGCCGAGCACCCGCAGGACGCCACCGCCTGGGATTTGCTGGCCGAGACCAGCAACGCGCTGGGTCTGAATCTGCGCGCCATGCGCGCCGCGGCCGAAGCGCGTGCCGTGTTGGGCGACCTGACTGGCGCCATCGACCGCCTGCGCGCTGCGCAGCAGGTGTCGCGCAGCGCCACGGGGCAAGACTTCATCGAGGCCTCGGTCATCGACGCGCGGTTGCGGCAGTTTGCGGCGCAACGCCGGCAGATTGCGCTGGATGCGCGCGGCGGCCGCGCCAGCCCCAACCCCGTGCCGGGCCCGGGCGACGGCCGCGACGAGCCCGCGCCCCAGTGAGCGCGAGGCCGAAGCCCGCTACCCCGGCGTGCGGTTGAACAGCCGCTCTACCGCGGCGTCGATCACCATGCCGCACAGGCTGTAGATCAGCGAGCCCAGCAGCGCGGCCCAGAAGCCGGTGACATTGAAGCCGTCGAGCATCCAGGCCGCGGCCCAGAACATCAGCGCGTTGATGACGAAGAGAAACAGCCCCAGCGTCAGCAGCGTCACCGGCAAGGTCAGCAGCACCAGCAGCGGCCGCACCAGCGTGTTGAACAGGCCGATCACCAAAGCCGCCCACAGCGCCGCGCCGAAGCCCGCCACGGTGACGCCCGAATCGACATTGGCCACCAGCAAAAGGGCCGCGGCAAGCAGCATCCAGCGCACGATCATCTTCATGCGCGCAGCATAACGTGGTGCGGATGACGCTTTTACCTATGAAAACCGCTTCTCAGTGCAGCGTGCAGGTATTACCATCCCGCCTGCTCGGCTGCTAGGAAAGACAGGTCCGCAAATCGAAAGGCTTGCGAGACTCGCGACGCAGCCGGCATCCCTCATCAACTGATGGAGAACATCCAAATGGCAACTGCGAAGAAAGCTCCTGCGAAAAAGGCCCCGGCAAAGAAGGCCGCACCTGCGAAAAAGGCCGCCCCGGCCAAGAAGGCCGCGCCAGCCAAGACGGCTGCGCCGGCCAAGAAGGCCGCTCCTGCGAAGAAGGCCGCCCCGGCCAAGAAGCGCACCCCGAGCGCCGCCTTCATGAAGGCAATGACCCCCAGCGCCGCCCTGGCCGCGATCATCGGCGACAAGCCGCTGCCGCGCACCGAGGTGACGAAGAAGGTCTGGGAGTACATCAAGAAGAACAAGCTGCAAGACGCAATCAAGCGGACGATGATCAATGCCGACGCCAAGCTCAAGGCCGTCGTCGGCATCAGCCCGATCAGCATGTTCGGCATGACCAAGGAAATCAGCAAGCACCTCAAGTGAGGCGCTGACGCTGAGCGTTGAACGGGCCCCCGCGGGGGCCCTTTTTCATGGTCGCCGCATGTTGAAATTGGCACGCCGCAATCGGAGACCGTTCATGAGCATCGACAACGAGACCGTTCTCGCCGGCATCCCGCCCGCGGCCTGGGCCTACCGTCTGGGCAACCGCAGCGCGCTCGACTGGGTGCTGGACCCGCACAAGGAACGCAAGCCAAAGGACCCTACGATCCGCGAGAAATTCGACACCTACCGCTTCGCCGACCACAAGGAGCGCGTCATCGACCTGCTCAACCGCGTGGCGCGGGTCAGTGTGGAGACGGTGCGGGTATTGGAGGCGCTGAAGAGGAGGCCGCGCTAACCCCGATGCGGGTTTTCCCTGGCGGCAGCACAATGGCAACGTGGAAGCGCAGCCGATCACCTTCAAACTGCACGATGAAACTGCGGGCTACGCCGTGTCGCCGCAGCGCGTGTCGTTGGCGACGCTAAAGGCCTTCGCTGACGAGGTGGCGGAGCTTCTGCGCGGCGAAGGTGCAAGGCAAGACGGCGGGCAGGTCGAGGTCTCGGTCGTTGCCGGATCCTTGGGCCTGCAGACTGAACCCTTGGCCGACCCCGGCCTCTTCGCAGATCTTCGGCGCCTGGGCGTGGACGAGCGCCTGGACGGCATGGGTCCGCGCCGCCGGGCTGTGTTCGAGAAGTGGCAATCCAGGGCGCGCAAGACACCGCAGGTTCGGTTTGAGATTGCGTCGCCGGCTTTGGCAGCGCCGCTGGTGATCAGCGCCGCTACCGACTACTGCACGCAGGCGGCTGACCAGTGGGTGCGGGTAGAGCGCTATGTGCAAGGCGAGGTGGAAGACCTGGGCGGAAGTGACCGCGTCAACGCACATATCCGTTTGGCGAGTGGCGAGCGGCTGATGGTTGACACCGATCGCAGCGTGCTGCGCGACGACAAGGTGAACCGCCTCTACAAGACCAGCATGGTTCGTATCAGCGCCGAGTACAACGTGGCCACTCGGCAGCATCGCAATGCCCGGTTGATCGAGTTCGTGAACTACGCGCCCAAGTTCGACGAGCCCGAGTTCGAGCGCCTCATAGCGGTGGGCCGGCAGGCGTGGAAGGATGTACCGGATGCGTCGGCCTGGGTGGACGCGCTGCGGGGCCATGGTGAATGAGCGGCTTCCTGCTTGACACCAGCTTCCTGATCACCTTGGTCAATCCCGACCGCAGCCATCACGAGACCGCCAAGAGCTACTACCGCGAAGCCTTGCGCCGTGCAGTGCCCATGTATCTCTCGACGATTGTCGCGGCAGAGTTCCAGGTCGGGCAGCCGCTGCAGACCTTGCCCCTGCACCAGTTCATCGTCTTGCCGTTCAATTTCGACCATGCGGTGATGGCGGGAGACTTGTTAAGCGCGCTCATGCAGACGGTGCGCAACTGGGAGGGCCAACGTAGTGCCGTCAAGGATGATGTGAAGCTGATTGCTCAAGCCGAGTGCAGCGCCATTCCGTTCGTATTGACCGCTGACGAGCAGACACTCTGCCGGTACGCCCGCCGCTTGGCCGACGCCGGACAATCGCAGGTTCGTCCTGTCCTGATGTCCGCCGAATTCGACGCCGCCTGGTTCCAGGGTGGACAGCGGTCGTTGCCAGAGATCTGAGGGCCAATTTGGTCGAAATTTGGCGGTTTATCGAGAGCCGATAAATCGGGGTAAGGTCACTCAAACCGCCAGCATCGCCTTCAAGAACCGCCCCGTGTGGCTGCCCTCATGTGCTGCCACCTCTTCGGGTGATCCCGCAGCCACCACCAGACCGCCGCCGGCGCCGCCTTCGGGGCCCATGTCGATCAGCCAATCGGCCGTCTTGATGACGTCGAGGTTGTGCTCGATGACGACGATGG
>JANPMR010000499.1:0-8322 GCA_031427055.1 Rubrivivax sp. | reverse complement strand
CCCTCTGGGGGGAGGCGGCCGCAGGCCGCTCCGGGGGGCCGAGCCAACTTCGTAGGCTCATCCTTTTTCCCCGTGGTCTCGGGGATGAACGGGCTCCACGGCTGGGCCTTCACCGGGCCGGGCGTCTTCCACACCACGTTGAACTGGCCGTCACCCTTGATCTCGCCGATGAACACGCTCTTGTGCAGATGGTGGTTCTTCTCGTCCATCTTGGACGTGATGCCCGAGGGCGCGGTGTAGGTCTGGCTGGCCATCGCTGCGATCACCTTGTCGGTGTCGGTGCTCTTGGCCTTGGTCACCGCCTGCGCCCACATCTGGAAGCCGATGTAGGTGGCCTCCATCGGGTCGTTGGTCAGCGGCTTGTCCTTGTGGCCGGCGATGCCCTTGGTCTTGGCGTAGGCGCTCCACTTCTTGATGAAGCTGTCGTTGGCCGGGGACTTGATCGACATGAAGTAATTCCACGCCGCCAGGTGGCCTTGCAGCGGCTTGGTGTCGACGCCGCGCAGTTCCTCTTCACCCACCGAGAAGGCGACCACCGGCACGTCGGTGGCCTTCAGGCCCTGGTTGCCCAGTTCCTTGTAGAAGGGCACGTTGCTGTCGCCGTTGATCGTCGAAACCACCGCGGTCTTCTTGCCTTCGGCGGCGAACTTCTTGATCTTGGCGATGATGCTCTGGTAGTCGGAGTGCCCGAAGGGGGTGTACTCCTCCAAGATGTCGGCATCGGCGACACCCTTGCTCTTCAGGAACGAACGCAGGATCTTGTTCGTGGTGCGCGGATAGACGTAGTCGGTGCCCAGCAGCACGAAGCGCTTGGCGCTGCCGCCGTCCTTGCTCATCAGGTATTCCACCGCGGGAATGGCTTGCTGGTTCGGCGCGGCACCGGTGTAGAAGACGTTCTTGCTCAGCTCTTCGCCTTCGTACTGCACGGGGTAGAAAAGCAGACCGTTGAGCTCTTCGACGACCGGCAGCACGCTCTTGCGCGACACGCTGGTCCAGCAGCCGAAGACCACCGCGACCTTGTCGGTGCTGATCAGCTGGCGGGTCTTCTCGGCGAACAGCGGCCAATTCGAGGCCGGGTCGACGACGACAGGCTCGAGCTTCTTGCCGAGCAGGCCGCCCTTGGCGTTGATCTCGTCGATGGCCATCAGCACGGTGTCCTTGAGCACCGTTTCCGAGATCGCCATGGTGCCCGAGAGCGAATGCAGGACGCCGACCTTGATGGTGTCGGCGGCGTGGGCGGCGCTGAGGCCCAGCGCCGTGAGCGAGGCCAGGGCCAGAGATTGCAGCGTGAAAGAACGACGGGTGCTTTGTGACATGCGGTTCCCCTCCTCGGGAAGTCAGTTGCAGACTGCCGCTAGCGTAGGCAGTCCCGGGCCTCGGGCCAATACGACAGATGGCGTATGCCCTGGGGTCGCTACAGTTGCGCCATCGCCCCAGGAAAAACCATGACCACCGCTTCAGAGACATCCCTCGCCGCGCTCTTGCGCCGCATGCCCAAGGCAGAGCTGCATATCCATATCGAAGGCTCGCTGGAGCCCGAGCTCATCTTCCGGTTGGCCGCGCGCAACGGTGTGGCGCTGCCTTATGCGAGCGTCGAAGTGCTGCGTGCGGCCTACAACTTCAGCGACCTGCAGAGCTTTCTGGACATCTACTACGCCGGCGCCAGCGTGCTGCTGACCGAGGCCGACTTCTTCGAGATGGCCTGGGCCTACTTCGAGCGTGCTGCCGCCGACAACGTGGTGCACAGGTGGAACAGGTGCACCGGCGAGTTGGGCAGCTCGGGATGCGTGCAGCGGCCCAGCAGCTCGTAGGCAAAGAGCTTGCCGGTGCGCCAGTCGATGATGGGCTGCGCCGCCGCCGACAGGCCATTGCCCTTCAGCAGCTCCATGAACTGCCGCTCGTGGCGCACGAAGCGCTCGGACAGGCCCTGCCCGGCCGGCACGATCATGGTGCGCTCGCTGTCGGCGGGCAGATTGCCGAACTGCGACGCCGATTCGTTGCCCAGCCGGTACTCGGCATTGCCGAAGTGGATGACGTCGTTTTCCATCAGCAGCCGCACGCCCACCACGCGAACGCGGTTGACGAAGGTGCCGTTGGTGCTGTCGAGGTCGATGACCTTCAGGCGGCCCTGGTCGTCGGCGTCGATCTCGGCGTGGCGCCGTGACAGGCCGCGCGCGTCCACCGCCAGGTCGTTGCCAGCGTCGCGCCCGACGCGAAACGGCAAACTGCGGATGGGCTGCGTGACCCGGGAGCCATCGGACGCAATGCTTTCGAGGAACCAGGCCATCTCCACAATCACACCCCCGCGCTCGCGGCCCCGGCTGCTGCCAGGGTCGCGGCCACTGTAAACCGAAACCCTCGTCCGGTTGCGCCCCTCACCGCAAACAAGGCCGGCGAGCCGGTGCAGGGCATGCTGGGCTGGGCCGCCGCGCAGTGGTTCACAGCACCGCCGGCTGCAGCAGCCGCAGCGTACCGGCGTCGGCGTCCATCTCGGCCTCCAGGCCGATGGGCAGCGTGTACTTCTGGCTGACGTGGCCAAAGGCCGCGCCGCGGAACACCGGCACGTTGAGACCCTTGAAGTAGTCGTCGAAGACCTCGTCGAGCGTCAGCGTGCCGTAGCCATCACCCGGCTCGCAGCGGGTAAAGCCGCCCAGCACCACGCCGGCCAGGCGGTCGAGCGCACCGGTGAGCTTGAGCGTGCTGAGCATGCGGTCGACGCGGTAGATGTATTCGTTGACCTCTTCGAGCAGCAGGATGGCGCCGTCGAAGGCCGGCCAGTAGATGGATCCGGCCATCGCCGTCAGCACCGCCAGGTTGCCGCCGACCAGCGGCCCGCGGGCTGTGCCGCCGCGGATGGCGCTGGTGCGGTTGCGCTTGACGACCAGCGCGTCGCCGCTCGGCTTGGGGTTGGCCAGCGTGGCCGCCTGCGCATCCATGGCGACGGCGCGGAAGGACGCGGCGTCGAAGCTGTTCCATTCTGAATTGCCCATCGGGCAGTGAAAGGTGACGAGGCCGGTGCGGGCCTGCACGGCGTTGATGAGCGCGGTGAGATCCGAAAAGCCGCCCAGGAACTTGGGCGTGCGGCGGATGGCCTCGTAGTCGATCAGCGGCAGGATGCGGTTGCCGCCCGAGCCGCCCGTCATGGCCAGGATGCCGTGCACATCGGGGTCGGCGAACATGGCATTGACGTCGCCGGCGCGCTGCGCGTCGGTGCCGGCAAGATGGCCGTAGCGGGCGCGCAGGTGCGGCGCCTCGCGCACTTTGAAGCCCAGCGCCTGCAAGGCCTCGATCGAGGTCGCGTAGGGCTCGCGCTCGTAGATCGCGCCCGACGGGTTGATGAGCGCCACGGTGTCGCCAGGGCGCAGGCGCCGCGCGCGCAACGGCGGCTGCCGGGACACGGCCGCGGCGGCAGCCGCCGTGGTGCCAGCGGCTGTGGCGGTGGCGGCAATGAACTGGCGGCGCGTGGGTGCCATGGCAATCCTCTCTCTCGATCAGTAGATGCGCGGCATCGTCTGGCGCACAGCATTGCGGTCGCCGTGGTCGAAGTGCCACCACTCGTTGGTGATGCCGTGAAAACCACCCTGCGTCATGGCCGCGAGCAGGCAATCGCGCGCGGCCACGTGCGCTGGCGTGAGGCGGCCGCTGGCCAGCAACTCGGCGTGCAAGGCTGGGTGCGAGGCGGTGGACATCTCGTCGAAGCCGCTGCCCATGTCGACTTCGCGGCCGTCGGCGGCGAGCAAGGTGACGTCCACCGCCATGCCGAAACTGTGGATCGAGCCGCGCTCGGGGTTGGCGAAGTATTCCTGCAGCGGCGTGGCGGCCACGTCGACCCAGATCGCCTCTTGCACACGCTGCGGCCGCAGCGCGTCGAGCACGCGGATGCGCCAGCCCGGGCGCTGCACCGCCAGCCAGGTGGCGGCAGCCTGCAGGCCCACGGCGGCCTCGGCGCGCAACCAGGCGCAATCGAGCGTGCCGTAGAGCACGCGGCCGGCGAAGTTGTTGCGGCCGACGTAGCGCAGGTCGACGTCGATGCCCGGCACCGAGGCCAGGCGCCGGAAGCGCGGGTCCGCGGCGATGTCCTCGACGCGGATCACGCGTCGATCCAGTGACGGCGGATCACGCGTCGATCCTGTGACGGCGGATCACGTCGCCACGTCCTCGGCCAGCGGCCGCAGGCAGGCCTCGGCAGCCTCGCCCAGGTGGCGCACCAGCTTTCGCGAGGCCTGCGACAGTGGCGACACCTGCGCCCACAGCAGCACCAGCGCCACCGGCAGCGCGGGCTCGAGCGGCCGCACGCGCACGACGCGGCGGTCGGCCATCGCCGCGGTGAAGGGGTCGACCACGGTCACGCCCAGCCCGGCCTCGGCCAGCGCGCGCGCCAGCTGGTAGGTCTGCACGGTGATGCGCATCTGCGGCACCTCGCCCACGGCCTCGCACTCGGCCAGCACGCGGTTGCCCAGCGGGTCGTCGGCGGCCAGGCCGATCAGTTCGGGCGGCAGCTCGCGCACGTGCAGCGGCCCGCGGTGGCGCGCCAGCGGGTTCTTGATCGGCACCAGCACCGTCATCGGCCCGGTGGCCAACACCTCGGCGCGAATGCCGGGGTGGCGCGGGTCCTGCAACGACAGCGCCAGATCGGCCTCGCCCACCAGCAGCGCATTGACGAGTTCGCGCGTGTGGTGCGTGCTCAGCGCACAGCGCGCGCCGGGCAGTGCCCGCTGCCAGGCCGCCATCGCCGCCGGCACCACGGTCTGGCCCAGCGCCGGCGTGGCCGCCAGGCGCACGGTCTGCGCCTGCCCGCTCTTCAGGCTGGCGGCCAGGCGGCGGATGGAGAGCAGATCGCCATGCAGGCGGTCGACCTCGACAAACAGCCGCTGCGCCTCGGGCGTGGGCGTGAACTTGCCCTTGGCGCGTTCGAACAGGGCCAGGCCGAGCTGCGCCTCGCAGTTCTGCAGCACCTTGGTGACTGCCGGCTGCGAGATGTGCAGCACCTGCGCCGCGCCGCTGACCGTGCCGGCCTGCATCACGGCGTGAAAGACCTCGATGTGCCGCAGCCTCATGGCCGCCAGACGCCTTCGAAGTCGACGCTGCCGTTGGGCGACATCACGAAGCCCTGCACATCCTTGCGCAGCGGGATGTAGACCGACGAATGCGCCATCGGCATCCAGGGCCGTTCGCGTTTGAAGATCTCTTGCGCGCGCTCGAACATCGCCAGCCGCCGCGGCACGTCGACCTCGGCGCGCGCGGCGTCGAGCAGCGCGTCGAATTCCTTGTTGCAGAATTTGATGCCGCCCCGGCTGGCGCCGCAGCTCAGGTTGGGCGTGAGGAACTCATCGGCGGCGGCGATGTCGCTGCTCCAGCCGCTCATGTAGATGTGGTGCTCGCCCTTGTTGGCGCGCTTGAGGTATTCGCCCCACTCAAAAGTGACGATGCGCGCCTTGACGCCGATCCTGGCCCAGTCGGCCTGGATCATCTGCGCCATGAGTTGCCCGTTGGGGTTGGTGGGGCGGCTGATGGGCAGCGCCCAGAGGTCGATCTCCATGCCGTTTGGGTGGCCGGCCGCGGCCAGCAATTGCCGCGCGCGCGCCGGGTCGAACTCGTTCTTCAGGCTCTTGTTGAAGCCCGGCACCGCAGGCGGAAAGGCGCTCGTCGCCTGCGTCGCGTCGCCGCGCGGAAACAGCACCTTGAACAGCGCATCGCGGTCGATGGCAATGTCCAGCGCCTCGCGCACCTCGCGCTTGTCCACCGGCGGCTTCTTCATGTTGAAGGCCAGGTACGAGATGTTGAGCGCCTGGATCTTCTGGACAAGGACCTGCGGGTGGCCGCTGAGCGCGCTGATGTCGACATCACGGATCGGCGCCGTGACATGGCATTCGCCGCGCGCCAGCTTCTGCACACGCACATTGGGCTCGCGGCTGATGGCGAACACCAGCGCCGCCGTCTTCTGCACGCCGCGCCAGTAGGCCGGGTGGGCCTGCAGGCGCAGCACGTCGTCCTTGCGATAGCTCTTGAAGCGATACGGCCCTGTGCCGACGGGCTGGTTGTTGATGGCGCTGGCGCGGCCCTGGGCCAGCAACTGCGCCGCGTATTCGGCCGAGTGAATGGCCGCAAACGAACTGGCAAAGTAGGACAGGAAGTTGACGTTGGGCTGGTGCAATCGGAAGCGCACTTCATGGTCGCCCACGCGGTCGATGCCGGCGATCATCTTCGCCAGGCCCAGGCTCTCGGGGTAGACAAAGGTGGCCGGGAAGGCCAGGTTGAAGGGCGCCTTGGCATCCACCATGCGCGTGAAGCTGAACATCACGTCGTCGGCATTCAACTCGCGCGTCGGCGTGAAGTAGGGCGTGGTGTGAAAGGCCACGCCGCGGCGCAACTTCAAGCTGAACACGCGCGCGTCGGGTGACACGGTCCAGGCGGTGGCCAGCAGCGGCTCTAGCGCCGCGCCGCCGCGCGCAAAACCCACCAGGCCCTGGAAGAGTTGCGAGGTGACGTTGGCGGTGCTGGTGCTGTCCCACAGCGCCGGGTCGAAACCTTCGGGGCTGGCGTCGGCGCAGTAGACCAGGGGCTTGGGCGCGGCCGCGGCGGGCGGGCTGGCCAGCGTCGCAGTCAGGGCCAGCAGCAGGCAAACGAGAGAGCGCGAAATCACCGCCGGGATGATAGCGGCGGGTCTGCCGCTGGCTGCGGGCTGCCGGCTGCCCGCCGCCACAGCACAGCCGGGACGTCATGGGCGCCAAAGACATGAATATTCACAAGAACCGCCCTGCGCATTCACCGCCCGGCGCGGTGCGTCATCCCTACGCTTTGCAGCACTCGGCGGTGCGCGATTTCCGCGCGGCTGCCGAAGCCAGGAGAGACGCCATGCACGCCAGTGTTCTCGAACTTGCCCCCCGCCCCATAAGCTGGTCAGCCCCCGCAACACGCCCCGACAGCACAGCCCTGTTCAGCCGCGCCACGGCGCAGATCGAGCCCATGCTCGGCGCGCTGCTCGACGAGCTGGACTACGGCATGGTGCTGCTGCTGCGCGACTGCGCCCGCGTGGTCTACATCAACCAGGCGGCGCGCCTGCAACTGCGTGACGGCCACTGCATCGCCGTGGTCGACGGCGAGCTGCGCACCCGCCGCGATGCCGATGCGCACCCGCTGGCCGACGCGCTGGCCGCGGCCCGGCGCGGGCTGCGCCGGCTGGTCACGCTGGGAGCCGAAGGCGCGCGCGCCGCCGTGGCGCTGATCCCGATGGGGGTGCCGCTGCCGGGCGGGCCGGCACTGGTGGCCGCCGTGTTTGGCCGGCGCCGCCTGTGCGAGCCGATGTCGGTGCAGTGGTTTGCGCGCGCCCACGGCCTGACGCCGGCCGAGACGCGGGTGCTGGAGCTGCTGTGCGAAGGCCTGGACCCGCGCGACATCGCGACCCTCAACGAAGTCGGCATGGCCACCGTGCGCACGCAGGTCAACGCCATCCGCGACAAGACGGGCGCGGCCAGCATCCGCGCGCTGCTGCAGCAACTGGCCACGCTGCCGCCGATGGTGAGCTCGCTGCGCTGCGCATAGCGCGCCGCAACGCAGGCGCAAGCCCGGCCGCGCCCGGCGGCCTGCGCAGGAAGAAGGGCCCTCGCAGTTCATGCGAGGGCCCTTTCGCCTTGGGCCGCCCAAGCGGCTTTCAACGCACCGCCACTTGCTCGGACCGTTCACCGGCGGCCAGTGCGCGCGCCACCAGCGCCTGCGCGCAGTGCGTGCGCTGGGCCCGGCCGGGCAAGGCGTCGCACTGCGCCTTGGCGCTCAGCACCTGCGGCGTGGGGTGCAGCCAGCGCTCGGAAGAGGCGCTGTCGAACAGTTCGAGCAGCCCCATGTTGATGACGGCGGCACAGACGGCTGCCGCCACGGTGCAAGCCACGCGCAGCGGCGGGCTGAGGACAGAGAAGCTTCCAGCGTTGCGGTTCATGATCGTCTCCAGGTTTGCCAAATGGCCAGGTCATGGTCGCGGGCACGCAGCGCGCGGTCATCGCACATCGGTGCGAGGTCATCCAGAATCGGGGGGACGAAACCGCACCACCGCATGAGCCGCAAAGCCCCCGCCCTCGATATCGACGCCCTCATCGGCGCACTGCCGGCCTCGCTGGCCGGCCTGGCGCGACGCGGCGTGGCACACCCCTACAAGAAGGGCAGCACGCTGATCGAGGAAGGCACCCGCGGCGACACCATCTACATCGTCCTGGCCGGGCGCCTGCGCGTCTACAGCAGCAACCTGGAGCAGGACAAGGAGATCACCTACGGCAGCTACGGCCCGGGCGAGTACCTGGGCGAGCTGAGCCTGGACGGCGGGCTGCGCGC
>JANPMR010000498.1:0-2085 GCA_031427055.1 Rubrivivax sp. | reverse complement strand
CGGTTGTACAGCGCATAGATGGCGCCCTTGTTGCGTTCGAAGACGAGCTTGATGTCCTCGATGCTGCGCGCGGCCTTGCCGCTGACGCCGCGCTGCAGGGCGCCGCCGGCGCTGCCGCCGCCCTGCCCGCTGCCGCCGCCGGCGCGCGAGCCGCCACCGCCCGGGCCGCCGCCGCCACCGCCGCCGGCCACGCCTTCAACCAGCGTGGTGGCGCGCCCGGCCAGGCCACCGCCGCCGGTGTCGCGGCTGTAGGCCGCGGTGTTGATGCCGCCGCTGCCGCGCGTGGCGTTGCTGGTGATCATCGAGCGCACCGGCAAGCCCTGCTCGGTGCCCGCGCCGACGCCCACGCCCGTGCCGGTGCCCACGCCGGGGCCGGGTTTGATGTCCTGACGGAGCTGCACGGCCACCGGCGCGCCGGTCATCTCGGCCAGTTCGTTCTTCATCGCCAAGAGGCCCACGCCGCTGGCCTTCTTGCGCGCGTTGTCCAGTGCGATCTCGCCTGGCGGCTTGCCTTCGACCGGCCGGCGCGCCTCAGGCACCGGCGGCTGCTTCTTGGGCGGCGCCACCTGCAGCGGCCTGTCGGGCGGCGCGTCGGGCTTGATGGCCTCGGTGGCGCTGTCGGGCTTCTCGGGCGGCTTGGGCGGGGGCGGCGGCGTCACCGGGCGCTCGAGCAGCAGCCGCGCGGTGGCGGGAGGTAGCGGCTGCAATTCGGCGCGCTCGATCTGGTGGATGGGCACGAAGGGCACGATCAGCCCGAGCAGCAGCACCACCGCCAGGATGCGGCGCAGGATGCGGTTGAAGCGCCGCTCGTCGTCGGCCGCGGTGGCCCACGGCAGCACCGGCAGGCGGAACGAGACCGCGGGCAACATCGACAAGGCCATGGCGCTCATAGTGCCCCCTTGACGCTGCGCGTCGCCCCCCCACGGGGGAGCGAGCGCCTTCGGAACGGCCGTGCGGCGCTCATCACGTATCCCTTCGCCGCACCGCGAACGAGACGTCGCTGAAGCCGGCGCGTGCGCAGGTGGCCATCACCTTGCGCAGCAGGCGGTAGGGGGTGTCCTTGTCGGCCATGATGGTGATGGCCTGGGCCTCGCTGGCGTTCTCGGCGCGCACCGTCTTGCGCGTGGCCAGCACGTCGAGCTCGTTCTTGAGCGCCGGGATCAGGTCACCGGGCAGCGCCAGCGCCTCGGCCACCAGCGCCATGCGCCGGCCATCGACCAAAATTTCATCGGCGCTGACCACCAGCACCACGGTTTCCTTGGGCGGCTGCTCGGCCACCGACAGTGGCAGCTTCACCGCGTTGGGGCTGACCAGGGTCTCGACGCCGCTGGCGCTGGACAGCAGGAAGAAGATGAGGATCGTGAACACGTCGATCAGCGAGACCAGGTTCATGTCCATCGCCGCGCCGCCGCGCGACTTGCGCAGGGCGCGTTTCTCGATGCCGCTCAGCGTGGCCATCAGGGCGTACCCGCCTTGCCCGGCGCACGTCCTTGCCCAAGTACGGGCGCGTCGCCGATCGAGACATTGGGAAACAGCTCGGCCCGCATCAGCTTGGTGCCCTGCGCGGTGACGGTGGAGCGCATGGCGTCCATGACCTGCACGATGTCGTCGTAGGGCGTCTCGGGCTCGGCCAGCAGGCTGGCTTCTGACTTGTCGGGGAAGTTCTTCTTGATCACTACGAGGGCGGCGGAAAGGTCCTTGACATCCAGTGCGTGCCCCTGGGCATCCTTGCGGCGCAGGATCGGCACAACAAAGTCACCCCCAATGCGATCTCTCACTTCGATGACATCTTTGCGCACCACCACCTCGAGTTGCAGGTTGTTGACCGAAAGTTGCTCGACGGCTGACTGCTGCCCCGGCAGCTTGAGGTCCAGCACGGCCAGGCGCGTGAACACGGCGGTGGACAGCAAGAAGGGCACCAGCACCACGATCAGGTTGATGAACGCGGTGATCTCCAGGTGCGCCGGGTCCTTGCGCAGGCGGCGGACTCTCATGCTTGCGCCTCCGGTGTACGAACGAAGCCGACAGCCCCCGTGGGGGGCCGTGAACGGAGTGAACGGGGGGCCTTCATCACACGGTCCGGTT
>JANPMR010000497.1:0-2514 GCA_031427055.1 Rubrivivax sp. | reverse complement strand
CCCAGGATCATGGGGTGGTGCAAGCGCGCCTTGATGCCGTTGCCCGGCACGTAGGCGGCCACCAGCAGCACAAAGGCCGGCAGCGTGAGCAGCGCGGCCAGGTGGCGCGTCCAGGCCGGCGTGGCCCACAGCACGGTGGTCTCCAGCCGCGCCGCGCCGAAGCCCCAGACGATGAGCACAAAGCCGACGATCGAGAGCACCGAGTAGATGCCCTTGTAGGCGTTCTCGCCCAAGCGCGCACGCGTTTGCGTGCGCCAGCCCTCGCCAAACACGCGCACCGAGTGCACGCCCAGAAAGATCACAAGGCCGGCGATCAACATCAGCATGAATGCACTCCAGGGCAGGGGCGAAAGGCCGCATTGTGGCGCGGCCCAGGCGGCCGGGCGCTCGCCTGTCGGCCACAATTCCTGCTCGACCGTTGTGCACCGGTCCCCCACCCTTCAAGAGGCCCCGCCATGTCCTTGCTGACCCGACTTGCCCGCCCCTTCCTCGCCGCCACCCTGGCGGCCGCCGCTGCAGGCGCACTGGCCGCCGACGCCAAGCTGCTGAACATCTACAACTGGTCGGACTACATCGCCGACGACACGATCAAGAACTTCGAGAAAGAGACCGGCATCAAGGTCCGCTACGACAACTACGACAACAACGAGATCCTGCAGGCCAAGCTGATGGCCGGCAAGACCGGCTACGACATCGTGGTGCCCAGCGCGCACTTCGCCAAGACACAGATCGCCGGCGGCCTGTTCCGCAAGCTCGACCGCAAGCAACTCAGCAACTGGGGCAACCTCGACCCCGCGCTGCTCGACAAGCTGACCGGCATCGATCCCGGCAACGAACACCTGGTGACCTGGCTGTGGGGCTACGTGACGGTGGGCATCAACACCGGCAAGCTCAAGGCCGCGCTGGGCGCGATGCCGATGCCGGCCAACCCCTGGGACCTGATCTTCAAGCCCGAGTACGCGGCCAAGCTCAAGGGCTGCGGCATCAACCTGCTCGATTCGGCCAGCGAAGTGATGCCGGTGGCCATGCTCTACGCCGGCAAGGACGCCTACAGCAGAGCCGCCAAAGACTACGACGCCGCGCGCGAGGTGCTGATGAAGGCGCGGCCCTTCGTCACGCGCTTCTCGTCATCGGGCTACATCAACGACCTCGCCAGCGGCCAGCTGTGCGTGGTGATGGGCTACTCGGGCGACATCAACATCGCCCGCCAGCGCGCGCTCGACACCCAGAGCGGCCACGACATCAAGGCGCTGATTCCCGAGCGCGGCGCGACGCTGTTTTTCGACACCATGGCGATCCCCAAGGACGCGCCCAACGCGGCCAACGCGCACCTCTTCATCAACTACATCCTGCGCCCCGAGGTGCACGCCGCGCTCAGCAACAAGGTCTTCTACGCCAACCCCAACGCAGCGTCGAAGAAGTTCGTGAAGAAGGACGTGGCCGACAACCCGACGATCTTTCTCGGCGCCGCTGACATCAAGAAGATGAGCAGCCCGGATGCCGTGCCGCAAGACATCCGCCGCGTGCAGACGCGCATCTTCACCAGCTTCAAGGCCAACGCGGCCAGCGGCAAGTAGCGGGGGCGCGGCGTCAGCCGGCCGTGCAGCGCTCCACCAGGTACAAGATCGACTGGTAGGGGATGCCGCCCAGCTCCGACAGCCCGATCTCGCAGGTGCGGCTGCTCGAGTAGCCGCTCGTGCAGAGCGCCGGCAAGGCGGCCTTGAGTTGGCGCAGTGCGTGCTCGTTGAGCTCGGGCCGCAAGAAGCCGCGGTCGCCAGCAAAGCCGCAGCACTGCACCGCGTCGACGCTGACCACCTGGGCGCTGCAGCGTGCGGCCAGCGCCTGCAGCTTGTCCACGCCGCCCATCTTGCGCAGGCTGCACACCGGGTGCAGCGCCACCGGCTCGGCCTGCGGTGTGAAGTGCAGGCGCGGCGCCAGCACATCGTGCGTGAACTCGATGCTGTCGTGCACCGCCAGCCGGCCTGCCAGAAAGCGCTTCATGCGGTACGCGCAGGGGCTGGTGTCGAAGACGATGAGCCAGCGGCCACCTTCGCTGGCGTCGTGCAGCGCGGCCTCCAACTCGGCCGACTTCAGATCGGCCGCCGCCATCAGCCCCTTGCTCTCGAAGGGCTTGCCACAGCACAGGCCATCCAGTCTGTCGGGATAGACGACGTCGAAGCCGGCACGCTGGAACAGCCGCTCGGCCACCGCGGGCAGCATCTCGACCCCGTCCTGGCCGCGCTGCGCGCCCATGTTGCGCGCCGCGCAACTGGGGAAGTACACCACTCGCTCGGCGCGCGTTGGCGGCACGGCCTTGGGCACAAAGTGCATCGGCCTTGCCAACGCGGGCGACCACTTGGGCATCCAGTCGCCGGTGGCGTGGCGCAGGCCATCCAGCGTCTCTTGCATGAGCTCGGTGCCGAGCACGCCGTGCGCCACATCGGCCGCCTTCAGGCCCAGCCGCACGCCGGTGGTCAGCGCGCCGTAGTGCCGCGCCGCCACATCGGCCACGCG
>JANPMR010000496.1:0-4206 GCA_031427055.1 Rubrivivax sp. | reverse complement strand
CACGCGGCGCACGTGGGCCCTGTGTCGGCCATCACCTTTGCGACCGATGGCAGCCGCTTCGTCACCGCCGGCCGCTCGGGCGTGCCGCGGTCATGGCCGGCGGCGCCGGCGACCTGGGTCGAGCAGATGTGCGCCAAGGTGGGCAGCAACATGAGCCGCGAGAGCTGGGCCCGCAACGTCTCACCCACCCAGCCCTACGTGTGCCAGTGCCCGGGCAAACCCATCGACCCCGATGCGCAGGGGCCGACCGGCAAGCCGGCAATGTGCCCGGCCGGCCGCTGAGAGCATCCCGATCCTCTGCGGTGAAGGTTTTGTTTCTCATGAGGCCTCAGCCTCTGAGTCGGCCGCGCGCGCGGCGGCCCGGGTCAATGCCGACACGAGCCGCCGCGCGGCTTCGCTACAGTCAGTGCCCCGACCGGAGACAAGCCCATGGATCGCCGCCAGTTCATTGCCAGCGCACCCGCGCTGGCCGCCCTCGCCTCGACGACCTCGCAGGCCCAGGCGCTAGAAAAGCCCAAGCTCACGCTCGCCGTGGGCGGCAAGAACCTGCTGTACTACCTGCCGCTGACCATCGCCGAGCAGCGCGGCTACTTCAAGGCCGAGGGCCTGGATGTGACCATCGTCGACTTCGCCGGTGGCTCGCGCGCGCTGCAGGCCCTGGTGGGCGGCAGCGCCGATGTCGTCAGCGGCGCCTTCGAGCACACCGTCAACATGCAGGCCAAGGGCCAGCGCCTGCGCGCCTTTGTGCTGCAGGGCCGCGCGCCACAGATCGTGCTGGGCATCAACCCCAAGACGATGCCCAACTTCAAGACCGTGGCCGATCTCAAGGGCAAGAAGGTCGGCGTCACCGCACCAGGCTCGAGCACCAACGTGATGCTCAACTTCGCGCTCGCCAAGGCCGGGCTCAAGCCCAGCGACGTCAGCGTCATCAGCGTCGGCACCGCGCAGGGTGCGGTGGCTGCCATGCGCAGCGGCCAGATCGACGCCATGAGCAACCTCGACCCGGTGGTCACGCTGCTGCAGCGCAGCGGCGACCTGAAAGTCGTCACCGACACGCGCATCGTGGCCGAGGCCGACAAGCTGTTCGGCGGCCCGATGCCGGCCGGCTGCCTCTACACGACGCAGTCCTTCATCGACAAGAACCCGCTCACCGTGCAGGCCATGGCCAATGCCATGGTGCGCGCCAGCAAGTGGATTCAGGCGGCAGGGCCCGGCGACATCATCAACGCCGTGCCCGAGAACTACCTGTTGGGCGACCGCGCGGTCTACATCGACGCGTTTCTCGCCGCCAAGGGCGCGCTGAGCCCCGACGGCATGATCCCCGAGCAGGGCGGCGCGACCGCGCTGCGCGCCCTGGCCAGCATCGACGCCGAGATCGGCAAGGCGCAGATCGATCTGGCCGCGGTCTTCACGAATGACTTCGTGAAGAAGGCCAACGCCAAGTACCCGAACGGTTGAGCGCCAAGCCATGACCGGCGCGCAAATCATCGTGCTGGCGACGCCGGTGTTCCTGGCGCTCATCGCGCTGGAGTTCGCCGTCGGCCTGGCGCGCGGCCGCAACACCTACCGGCTGAACGATTCGCTCAACAGCATCGGCCTGGGCGTCATGAGCCAGGTCACCGGCGTGTTCGGCAAGCTGCTGCGCATCGGCGTCTACACGCTGGCCTTCGAGCACGTGGCGCTGTGGCGGCTGCCGGCCGACTCGGTCGCGGTATGGATCTTCGCGCTCTTGTTCTATGACTTCTGCTACTACTGGCTGCACCGCGGCGGCCACCGCGTGGCGGTGCTGTGGGCCGCCCACGCCGTGCACCACCAGAGCGAGGACTACAACCTCGGCACCGCCTTGCGCCAGACCAGCAGCGGCTTCCTGCTCGGCTGGCTGTTCTACCTGCCGATGGCGGTGGTGGGCGTGCCGCCGCTGGTCTTCGCCGTCGTCGCGCTTGTCGACCTGCTCTACCAGTACTGGGTTCACACCCAGCAGATCGGCCGCCTGGGCTGGTTCGACCGCTGGTTCTGCAGCCCCAGCAACCACCGCGTGCACCACGCCGTCAACGACAAATACCTGGACAAGAACTACGGCGGCATCCTGATCGTCTGGGACCGGCTCTTCGGAACCTTCACCGAAGAGGACGAAGCCGAGCCCTGCGTCTACGGCACGCGCGCGCCGCTGCGCAGCTGGAACCCGCTGTGGGCCAATCTGCAGGTCTACCGCGACCTCGTCGTCGACTCGTGGCGCGCCGCATCCTGGGCCGACAAGTTGCGGGTGTGGATCGAGCCGCCGGGCTGGCGGCCGGCCGACGTGGCGGCGCGCTGGCCCAAGTCGGCCTTCGACATCGGCGCCGTCACGCGCTTCGACCCGCCGGCCTCGCGCGTGGCGCAGGCCGCGGCGGCCACGCTCTTCGTGGCGATCCTGGGCGCGACCACGGCCTTCCTGTGGTTCTCGCACCTGCTCTCGCTGCGCGATCAGCTGCTCGGCGCCATCGGCATCGTGGCCCTGCTGTGGGCCGTGGGCGCCCTGCTGCAGCCGCGCACTGCCGCCCTGCGCACCGCATGACGGCCCCCGCGCTGGCGCTGCAGGACGTGACCTGCACCTTCGCCGACCGCGGCGACGCGTCGCGCCGCTACACCGCCGTGAGCGATGTCACGCTGAGCGTCGGCGCGGGCGAGTTCGTCTCGGTGGTCGGCCCCACGGGCTGCGGCAAGAGCACGCTGCTCAATGTGGCGGCCGGCTTGCTGGAGCCCAGCAGCGGCACGGTGCAGGTCTTCGGCCAGCCACTGACGGGGCTCAACTCGCGCGCCGGCTACATGTTCCAGACCGAGAGCCTGATGCCCTGGCGCACGGCTCTGGGCAACGTCATGGCCGGGCTCGAATTCCGCGGCCAGCTGTCGATCCAGGACGCCCAGGCGCAGGCCGAAGCCTGGCTGCGCCGCGTCGGCCTGGGCGGCTTTGGCAGCCGCTACCCGCACCAGCTCTCGGGCGGAATGCGCAAGCGCACCTCGCTGGCGCAGACGCTGGCGCTCGACCCCGACATCATCCTCATGGACGAACCCTTCTCGGCGCTCGACATCCAGACGCGGCAGTTGATGGAGAACGAGCTGCTGGAGCTGTGGGCGGCCAAGCGCAAGGCGGTGCTCTTCATCACGCATGACCTGGACGAAGCCATCGCGTTGAGCGACCGCGTGGTGGTGCTGTCCGCCGGGCCGGCCAGCCACCCGATCGGCGAGTTCGTGGTCGACCTCGCGCGGCCGCGTGACGTGGCCGAGATCAAGACCAGCCCGCGCTTCGTCGAGCTGCACGCCGCCATCTGGGCGGTGCTGCGCGACGAGGTGCTCAAGGGTTACGCGCAGCAGTTGCGGGTGTTGGCCGCATGACGCCGATCTGGCAATGGCTGCGGCCGCGCCCCGGCAATCTGCGGCTGTGGCAGGTGGGCATTCTGCTGGCCGTGTTCGTGTTCTGGCACCTCATGACGACGCCGGGCCTGCTGCCGCTGTTCATGTTCGACAACGACCGCCAGGCTGCGTTCTTCTTTGGCGAACCCGTCAAGGTCTTGGCCCGCATCTGGCGCTGGTTTGCCGTTGACGCCGACATCTACCGCCACCTGGCGGTGACGCTGATCGAGACCCTGCTGGCCTTCGTCGCCGGCTCGGTGCTGGGCCTGGCCGGCGGCCTGTGGCTGGCGCTGAGCCCGATGGCCAGCGCCATCCTGGAGCCCTATGTCAAGGCCGCCAACTCGATGCCGCGCATCATCCTGGCGCCCATCTTCTCGGTCTGGTTCGGCCTCGGCATCCTCAGCAAGGTGGCCCTGGGTGTGACGCTGGTGTTCTTCATCGTCTTCTTCAACGTCTACCAGGGCGTCAAGGAAGTCAGCCCGGTGGTGCTGGCCAACGCGCGCATGCTGGGCGCCAGCAATCGCCAGCTGCTGCGCCACGTCTACCTGCCCAGCGCCACGAGCTGGGTCTTCAGCAGCCTGCACACCAGCGTCGGCCTGGCCTTCGTGGGTGCCGTGGTGGGCGAATACCTGGGCAGCAGCCAGGGCGTGGGTTACCTCATCCTGCAGGCCGAGGGCACCTTCGACATCAACACCGTGATGGCCGGCATCCTGGTGCTGACGGCCTTTGCGCTGGCGCTGGACGCGGTGGTGGGGCGCGTCGAGCGCCGGCTGCTGACCTGGCAGCCGCGCGCCGGAGAGACCGAGAAGCTGTAGC
>JANPMR010000495.1:0-7442 GCA_031427055.1 Rubrivivax sp. | reverse complement strand
GACCGGCGGCTTGCAGGTCGCCGGTGTTGCGCAGGGCACGGCCGAGTTCAACCTCTTGCGGCTGGGTCAGCATCGGCAGGCGGTTGACGGCCGAGACATAGGCATCCAGGTTGCCCAGCGAGGGCACCATCGCCCAGGGGTCGCGCAGCGAAAGGGACGAGGAGGCGTTGGCGTTCATGCGGTGAGTGAGTCGGGTGGCCGGGAATTGGTTCCTCAGATATTAGCACTCAGCCATCAAGAGTGCTGATGCTGGCCAGACCATGCGCCTTCAGGTCCGACTGACGCACCATGAATAGATCGTTTTGAAGATAGCAATCACTCACATTCGAGTGATTGCAGGCAGACTTTGCCCCTGCGCTCGATCAGGGTGTGGCGGCGGCGACGAAGGCGCGCACGTCGCTTTGCTGGCCGATGGCCAGTGCCAGATCCCAGGCCTGAGCGGTCTTGGCGCTGCCCAGCACGGGCTCTGACTGGCCGACGAACTTGGCGCGCAGCTGCGCCTGGCTCATTGGCCGCTCGACGCTGCCGATGGCGTGCTCGACAAAGAGATGCAAGTCGCGGCCGTCGGTGGTGCGGATGCTCAGGTCGACCGAGGCCTCGTGGATGCGGTCGTCGACGATGGCTTCCACCTTGGCGCGCAAGGCCAGCACGTCGGGGCGGTTGACGACCTCGTCGGTGTATTCGTGCTCGCCGGCCTGGCCGAAAATCAGGCCCACGGCGCACGAGTGATAGACGCTGAACTTGCTCTGCAGGCCGTCGGCGGGCGTCTTCTTGCCGGTGAGCTCGAGCACCAGCGAGTGCACCTTGAGGGTCACCTTCTCGACCTGGTCGGCGCTCAGCCCGTGCGCGTGGCGCAACTGCACGCAGCCGTCGATGGCGGGGTGGATGACGATGCCGCAGGCAAAGGGCTTGTAGGTGTTGAGCGCGCTCTCCCAGCGCGTGCCCAGCCCGTCGCTGATCTCGGCCCAGTCGGTCTTGTCGCTGAACACCTGCAGCAGGCCGCGCGGTGCTTCCAGTGCGCGCTTGCTGGCGGTGAAGCCGTGCTGCGCCATCAGCGCCGACATCAGCCCCACGCGCGCCGCGCCGCCGGGGTGAAAGGGCTTGGTCATGGTGCCGAACTGCTCGCGCAGGCCTGTGGGCTGCGATGCGGCGATGCCCAGCGCCATCTGCGCGCGGGCGGCGTCCAGACCGAGCAGGCGCGAGCAGGCCGCCGCGCTGCCCAGCATGCCGGTGGTGCCGGTGATGTGCCAGCCGCGGTCGTAGTGGTCGGGGTAGATGGCGTTGCCGACGCGGCAACTGACCTCGATGCCGATCACCAGCGCATCGATCACCTGGCGGCCCGACAGCCCACGCTGTTCGGCCAGTGCCAGCACCGCAGGCGCCACCGGCCCGGCCGGGTGGAGGATGGTCTTGAGGTGGGTGTCGTCAAAGTCCCAGGTGTGCGAGCTGATGCCATTGAGCAGCGCGGCGCTGGCGATGTC
This sequence comes from Rubrivivax sp., assembly GCA_031427055.1. Lineage (GTDB taxonomy): Bacteria > Pseudomonadota > Gammaproteobacteria > Burkholderiales > Burkholderiaceae_C > Rubrivivax. The sequence continues at coordinate 5,961 of JANPMR010000495.1, read as the reverse complement.
GACCTTCTCGCGCCGGCCCAGGATCGAGGCCTGCGGCGCCGGCTGCAGCTCCTGCACGGCGGCCAGCGCGGCGGCCACCGTGGCGTGGCCCGAAGGCCCGATGGCGCAGCCGGCCCAGTTGGCAAAGCTGCGGTGCGCCTCGGCGTCAACCGCGTCGCTCCAGCCGCGGCTGGGATGCGTGACGGCGAAGCGGGCGAGCAGTTCGGTCACGGCCGGCGCATTGGTGTCGGCCTGTCGGGTCTGGTTGCGGGCCATGCGGATGACTCCTTCAGTGTTGCGCGTTCAGCCGTCGATGCGCAGCGACAGATCGACGGCGCGCACATCCTTGGTGAGCTTGCCCACCGAGATGCGGTCAACCCCCGTGCGGGCGATGTCGCGCAGGGTGTCGAGATTGACGCCGCCCGAGACCTCGAGCACGGCGCGGCCGGCGTTGAGCGCGACGGCGCGGTGCATGTCTTCGAGCGCGAAGTCGTCGAGCAGCACGTTGCGGGCACCGGCGGCCAGCGCCGCGTCCAGTTCGGCCAGGCTCTCGACCTCGATCTGCACCATCACGCCGGCGTCGAGCGCAAAGGCCGCCTGCAAGGCCGGCGCGATGCCGCCGGCAGCGGCGATGTGGTTCTCTTTGATGAGGATGCCGTCCCACAGCGCCATGCGCTGGTTCTTGCCGCCGCCGCAGCGCACGGCGTACTTCTGCGCCTGGCGCAAGCCCGGCAGGGTCTTGCGCGTGTCCAGCACGGCACAGCCGTTCGGATTGGGGCTCAGGCCTGCGATGGCGTCGACGTACTCGCGTGTGACGGTGGCCACCGCCGACAGCAATTGCAGGAAGTTGAGCGCCGGACGCTCGGCGCTGAGCAGCGCACGGGCGTCGGCTTCGATCCGGCAGACCTCGGTGCCCGCAGCCACGGCCGCGCCGTCGGCCAGCGGCCAGCTGAGCGTCGCCTTGGGGTCGAGCGCCACCACGCAGGCATCAAACCAGGGGCGGCCGCAGATCACGGCCGCGTCCTTGGCCACCACGCGGGCCTGCACGCGCCGGCCGGCCGGCACCAGCATGGCAGTCCAGTCGCCGCGGCCGATGTCCTCGGCCAGTGCATCGCGCACGTTGCGCGCCAGCGCCGTGCGCAGGGTTTCGTTGGGTTCGACCATGTGCATCCTTGTCACTTGAGTATCGGCCGCGGCTCGAGCCGCGCTGCAAAGCCCGTGCGCCCGACAGCCCGTCAGCTTCCCAGGCGCGAGTCGCCGCAGTCGAGAATCTCGTCTATCCGGCGCAGGAAATCCGCCACGTCCAGCGGCTTGGTGACGTAGTGCAGGGCGCCCGATGTGAGCGCGGCCTCGGTCTGCCGCGTGGTGGCGTCGGCCGACACCACCACCACGGGGATGGCGGCGACATCGTCGTCCTGCTTCAGGTGGCGCAGCAGCTCCAAGCCGCTGATGTCGGGCAGGTGCATGTCCAGCAGGATCAGATCGGGCCGCGTGGCGCGGATGGCGGTCAGGCCGTCCAGGCCCAGCGTCGAGGTCTCCAGCCTTACCTGCGGGCGTTGCATGAAGATGCCGCGCATGACCTCGACATTGGTCTCGTTGTCTTCCACGTAGTGCACCAGCCGCGAGTGGTAGGGCGCGGACGCCACGCCCGCGCGTACCGCCTCGGGCGTGGGCGCTTCGGTGGCGGCCGGCAGCCGCAGCGTGAAGGTCGAGCCCTCGCCGGCACGGCTGCTCACGCCCAGCGAGCCGCCCATCAGTTCGGCCAGGCGGCGGCTGATGACAAGGCCAATGCCGGTGCCTTCGACGCCGCTGCCCTCGCGGCCCAAGCGGTTGTAGGGCTCGAACAGCGACGCCATCTGCATCTCGGTCATGCCCAGGCCGGTATCGGACACGGCCACCTCGACCATGCCGCCGGCCGCGGGCCGCGAACTCACCGTGACGCCGCCGCCGCGGCGGTTGTACTTGATGGCGTTGCTGAGCAGGTTGGTCAGCACCTGCTTGACGCGCGTGGCGTCGCCCAGCACGGCCGGCACGTGGATGTCGCTCACCACGGTGAGCGTGACGCCGCGCTGCTCGGCGCTGGCCGCCACCATGGCCTGGCAGGCCGCCATCGCGGGCGCCAGCGGCACGGGCGTCAGATCCAGTCGCGCCGCGCCAGATTCGATGCGCGCCAGGTCCAGTGTTTCGTTGATCAGCTCCAGCAGATGCCAGCCGGCGTGCTGGATCTGCTGCGTCCACTCGCGCTGGCGCTTGTCCAGCTCGGTGCCACCGGGCATGCCCAGCAATTGCGCGAAACCGATCATGGCGTTGAGCGGCGTGCGCAGCTCGTGGCTCATGCGCGACAGGAACTCGCTCTTGGCCTGGCTGGCGGCTTGCGCACGCTGCAGCGAACGCGCCGACTCTTGCAGGCGCAGATGCTCGGTGACGTCCTCGAGCACGGCGACGACGCTGATCACGCGCCCTTGCTCATTGCGCAGCGCCGCGGCCACGGCGCGCACCATCAATTCGCCGCCTCCGACCTGACGCAAGGCGATCGGCTCGAGCATCGGTACCGTGCCACCGACCAGCAGCGCATGGCGCAGCCGCTGCGCGGCCGCCAGGGCGTCGCCCGACATGAAGTCGGCCACCGAGCGCCCGAGCAGGTCTTGCACGCTGCGGCCGGTCATCTCGGACAGCTTCGGGTTGCACTCCAGGATCACGCCCTGCGGGTCGACGAACATCACGCCCAGCGGCACGTGATCAAGGATGCTGCGCAGCCGCTTCTGGCTGTCGCGCAATGCGGCTTCGACCTGGGCACGTTCGGCAATCTCGTGGCGCAGGTCGGCGGTGCCGGCCAGCACGGCACGCTCGGTGCGCCGGGCGTGCCCCGTGATGGTGAGCAGCAACGCACCCAGCATGGCCGCGGCCACCAGCCCCACCGTGGCCAGCAACCAGCCGGCCTCGGGCTGGCGGCCGGGCACGGCGGCCGCATCGGCGCTGACATGCAGGGCCAGCGCGCGGCCCGCCAGGTCGAGCATCTGGGTGCGCTGCAGACTCAGGGCCGCATCGCTCTCGCAGCCGGGCTTTCCGGCCAGGCGTGGGCGCGGCACACCCGGCGCCGGGTCGACCAGGCACCAGCGCAGGTAGGCCTGGTCGGTGGCCGCCACGCCGGTCATCGTGCGTTCGGCGTTGATGGTCACGAACACCGTGCCGCGAAACTGCGCCAGGCGGGCTGCGGCGTCGGCTGGCGCGCCGCGGTACAGCGCCTGGTAGATCACCACGCCGGTGTCGTCGCCCGCGGCCTGCGTCAGGCGGAACCCGGCCGTGCTCACGGCCAGGCCGCTGTCCCGGCTGGCCAGGATGGCGGTGCGGGCGGCCGGTATCGACAGCGCGTTGACGCCGCGCGCCGGGGCGTTGCCGGCCTCGGGCTCGATGTGGCGCAGCGCCACCACCTCGCCGTCGGCGGCGCGCGCACGGCCGTCGTCGCGGTCGAACACGCGGTAGCCGTCTGCGCCCTCGGAACGGGCGCGCGCCTCGAACGCTGGCACCTGATCGGCTGGCACGCGCACGCTAAAGCCCATGGCCTGCAAGTGCATCGGTTGCGTCAGCCACCAGCGTGCACTGGCGCTCAGCGTCTCGCGGTCCAGGTCGCCCGCGTGTCGCGCCACGCCGTGCAGCGCCTGCAGCGCCAGCACCGGGTCGCGCAGCCGGCTTTGCACGTTGATCGCCAGCCGCTCGGCGTCGCGTTCGAAGCTGGCCTGCACGCGCCTTGACTCGGTCTGGCCGAACTCGGCCATCGCCGCCACCAGCAGCGCCATCGCCACCAGCAGCGGCAAGCCGACGGTGCGGCGGCGCGGCACCCATTCGGCGGCGGGCCGGCCGATCAAGGTGAGCGCCAGCGGCGCGCCGATCAGCACGCCCAGGCTGTCGCCCGCCCACCAGGTCAACCAGGTGGCCGCCCACTGATCGGGCACGAGCACGCCCTTTGCCAGCAGCGCCGGCACGGCGATGCTGGGGCTCACGACGCAGGCCAGCAGCGCGCCCAGCAGTCCGGCGCGCGCGATGTCGCTTGGTTCCTGCAGCACAAAGGGCTGCGGCACGTAGCGGCGCAGCAGCGCGGCGCCGGCCCAGGCCTGCAGGGCCGCGCCGGCACCGATGAGCAGCGGCAAGTGCACCAGCGCCCAGCCCTGTTGCCCGCGCAGCAGGCCCAGACCGGCGTTGACGGCAAACGCACCCAGCCACACGCCGGGCACCGCGCGCGCGCCGTACACCAGCACGGCCGCCAACGCGATGCCGGCTGAAGGGTAGAGCGGCGACGCGTAGCCCGGCGGCCCGGCCAGCATCAGCGCGGCGCCGCCCACGGCTGCGTAGGCCAGTGCGGTCAGCAGCACGATGGCAGCCGCGGCGGCCGCACTGTTGCGGCGCATTCCGTCCGGCGGGGATGTCGCCATCAGCGCACTCTAACGCGGGCCCGACCCAAAGCCCGACAGCCTCCTAGACGTTGAACAGGAAGTTCAACACGTCGCCATCCTTGACGACGTATTCCTTGCCCTCGGCGCGCATCTTGCCGTGGTCCTTGGCGCCCTGTTCGCCCTTGAAGGCGACGAAATCGTCGTAGGCGATGGTCTGGGCGCGGATGAAGCCGCGCTCGAAGTCGGTGTGGATGACGCCGGCCGCATTGGGCGCGGTGTCGCCGACATGGATGGTCCAGGCGCGCACCTCCTTCACGCCGGCCGTGAAGTAGGTCTGCAGGCCCAGCAGCTTGAAGGCGGCGCGGATCAGGCGGTCCAGGCCCGGCTCATCCTGGCCCATCTCGTGCAGGAAGAGCGCCTTGTCCTCGCCCTCCATGTCGGCCAGCTCGGCCTCGGTCTTGGCGCAGATGGCGACCACCGGCGCCTTGTGCTTGGCGGCGAATTCCTGCAGGCGCTGAAGGAAGGGGTTGTCCCTGAAACCGTCCTCGGCAATGTTGCCCACGAACATCGCCGGCTTGGCGGTGATCAGGCACAGCGGCTTGAGGATGACCCACTCTTCCTTGCTGAAGTCGATGCCGCGCACCGGCAGCGCCTGGTCCAGCGTGGCCTGGCACTTCTCGAGCACCTTCACCAGCGCCGCCGCTTCCTTGTCATTGCCCGAGCGCGCTGCCTTGACGTAGCGGTGCAGGCTCTTCTCGACGGTGGACAGATCGGCCAGGCAGAGCTCGGTCTGGATGATCTCGATGTCGGCGATCGGGTCGACCTTGCCGGCGACGTGGATGACGTTCTCGTCCTCGAAGCAGCGCACCACGTTGACGATGGCGTCGGTCTCGCGGATGTGGCTCAGGAACTGATTGCCCAGGCCTTCGCCCTTGCTGGCGCCGGCCACCAGGCCGGCGATGTCGACGAACTCGACGATGGCCGGCACGACCTTCTCGGGCTTGACGATGGCTGCCAGGGCGGCCAGCCGCGGGTCGGGCAGCTCGACGATGCCGATGTTGGGCTCGATGGTGCAGAACGGGTAGTTTTCGGCGGCGATGCCGGCCTTGGTCAGGGCATTGAAGAGCGTGGACTTGCCCACGTTGGGCAGGCCGACGATGCCGCACTTGAGACTCATGAGGGTGCTTTCTGGGAACGAGACGGGGCAGGGACGGGGCAGGGACGGGGCAGGGAGCCGGCGATTTTCCTACACTGCAGCGATGAACACCCCACTGCAGATGCTCGCGCCCCACACCAAGGACCTGGGGGGCGGTTTCACCGTGCGCCGGCTGCTGCCGGCGGCCACGCGCCAGGCGGTGGGGCCTTTCGTGTTCTTCGACCACTTCGGGCCCATCACCGCCCAGCCCGGCGACAACCATGACGTGCGGCCGCACCCGCACATCGGCCTGGCCACCGTGACCTACCTGTTCGAAGGCGCGATGCAGCACCACGACTCCACCGGCGCCAACCAGCGCATCGAACCCGGCGCCATCAACTGGATGACGGCCGGCCGCGGCATCGTGCACTCCGAGCGCACACCGGCCGACCTGCG
>JANPMR010000494.1:0-2493 GCA_031427055.1 Rubrivivax sp. | reverse complement strand
GTGGCCCAGACGAAGGCCCAGCGCCAGTTGGCGAACCAACCGGTCACGGTACGGGCGTGGATGGTCTGCTGCTTCTCGTACAGCCAGATGGTCTCGCCGCCGCCAGGGGTGGCCGGCGCAGAGGGCTTCACGGGGCGGCCGCCACCTTGGTGCCCTGCGACAGACTCCAGACATAGGCCGCGAGCACACGGATCTGCTCGGCCGACAGGCGACCGGCATGCGCCGGCATCATGTTGGTCTTGCCCCCGGTGATCATCGCCACGATCGTCGACTCGCCCCAGCCGTGCAGCCAGACCTTGTCGGCGAGGTTGGGCGCGCCCAGGGCCTGGTTGCCCTTGCCGTCGGCGCCATGGCAGGCGGCGCAGGTTGCGAATTTGGAGCGGCCGAGCTGGGCCGAGATGTTGTCGTGCGGGCTGCCCGACAGGCTCAACACATAGTGGGCGACGTTGCGCACATCGTCACCACTGCCGATGGCTGCGGCCAGCGGCGGCATCACGCCCGTGCGGCCCGGCGTGATGCTTTGCTCGATGGTGGCAAACGAGCCGCCCCACAACCAGTCGCTGTCGGTCAAGTTCGGGAAGCCCTTGCTGCCGCGCGCGTCCGAGCCATGACAGGTGGAACAGTTGTTGATGAACAGGCGCTCGCCGATGCCCATGGCCTGGCTGTCGCGCGACATTTCGGATTCATTCATGCTGGCCAAGCGCGCGTACAGCGGCGCCATCGCGGTGCGCGCCTTGGCCTGTTCCGCGTCGTATTGATTGGCGCTGCTCCACTTCAGGCTGCCCTCCATGCTGCCCAGGCCCGGGTACAGAGCCAGGTAGACGAAAGAGAACAGCACGGTGATGATGAACAGCCACATCCACCAGCGCGGTAAGGGGTTGTTCAGTTCGCGCAGGTCCTCGTCCCAGACATGGCCGGTGGTGTTGTCGTCGACCGCGCCGCTGGCCACGCGACGTCGTGCGGCGATGGCCAGCAGCACCAGGCAGGCAATCAGGCTGAGGACGGTGCCGACCGCGATGAAGATCGACCAGCCGCTGGAGAAGAAGTCACTCATGGCCGGTCCTCTGGCTGCTTGGCCGCGTCGGGCTCGCCGACCCAGGGCAGCTTGGAGGCCGCGTCGAAGGCGCCCTTGCGGCGGCCGGCGTAGACCCACACCACCAGCGCCAGGAACAGCAGCAGCCCGAACACGGTGACGGCGCTGCGCAGATCGTTGATGTCCATCAGGATTCCTTCCTCGTCACTTGAGGGTCGTGCCGAGCACTTGCAGGTAGGCGACGATGGCGTCGAGCTCGGTCTGGCCCTTCACGGCGTCAGCGGCACCGGAGACTTCCGCATCGCTGTACGGCGCGCCCAGCCGCCGCAATGCGCTCAGCTTGGCCGGCATCACCGCGGCATCGACCGGGGTCTTGGCCAGCCACGGGTAGGCCGGCATGTTCGACTCGGGTACCAGGTCGCGTGGGTTGATCAGGTGGATGCGCTGCCACTCGTCGCTGTACTTGCCGCCGACGCGGTGCAGGTCGGGGCCGGTGCGCTTGCTGCCCCACTGGAAGGGCCGGTCGTAGACGAACTCGCCGGCGGTCGAGTAGTGGCCGTAGCGCAGCGTCTCGGAGCGGAACGGCCGGATCATCTGCGAATGGCAGTTGTAGCAACCCTCACGGACGTAGATATCGCGTCCGGCCAGCTGCAGCGCGGTGTAAGGCTTCAGGCCTTCGGCCGGCTGCGTGGTCGAACGCTGGAAGTACAGCGGCACGATCTCGACCAGGCCGCCGATGGCGATCGTGATCAGGATCAGCACGATCATCAGGAAGTTGCTGGTCTCGATCTTCTCGTGACCGGTAGGGGCGTTGGGTTGAGCCATCGTCGGATGCCTTCTTCAAATTGGGGTCAGGCGTGCGCCACGCGCAGCGGTGGGATCGGCAGCGGGCGGGCCGAGCCGTTGCGCACCGTCATCACCACGTTCCAGGCCATCACGCACATACCGGCCAGATAGAGCAGGCCGCCCAGCAGACGGATGACGTAGAACGGGTAGGTCGCCTTGACGCTCTCGACAAAGCTGTAGACCAGCGTGCCGTCGGGGTTGACCGCGCGCCACATCAAGCCCTGCATCACACCGGCGATCCACATCGCCGCGATGTAGAGCACGATGCCGATGGTCGCGATCCAGAAGTGCAGTTCGATCGCGCGCACGCTGTGCATCGCGGTGCGGCCGTACAGGCGCGGGATCAGGTGGTACAGGCTGCCCATCGTCATCAGGCCGACCCAGCCGAGCGCACCGCTGTGCACGTGGCCGATGGTCCAGTCGGTGTAATGGCTCAGCGCGTTGACGGTCTTGATCGACATCATCGGGCCCTCGAACGTGCTCATGCCGTAAAACGACAGCGAGACGATCAGGAACTTGAGGATCGGGTCGTCGCGCAGCTTGTGCCAGGCGCCCGACAGCGTCATCACGCCGTTGATCATGCCGCCCCAGCTCGGCGCCAGCAGCACCAGCGA
>JANPMR010000493.1:0-2697 GCA_031427055.1 Rubrivivax sp. | reverse complement strand
TTCGCCAGCGGCATGGCCGCGGCCACGGCGGTGTTCCAGGCGCTGGCGCCGGGCGACCACGTATTGGCACCCAAGGTGATGTACTGGTCGCTGCGCAACTGGTTGATGACGTTTGCCAGGGAGTGGGGCCTGCAGGTCGAGCTCATCGACATGGACTCGCCAGCCGCCGTGCAGGCCGCCATTCGCCCCGGCGTGACCAAGCTGGTGTGGGTCGAGACACCCGCCAACCCGCTTTGGACGGTGACCGACATCGCGGCCACGGCGCAGATCGCGCATGCCGCGGGCGCGCTGCTGGCGGTGGACTCCACGGTGGCGACGCCACTGCTGACGCAGCCGCTCAAGCTGGGCGCCGACATCGTGATGCATGCCGCCACCAAGTACCTCAACGGCCACTCCGACCTCATCGCCGGCGCGCTGGTGACGCGTGAGGACAACGAGCACTGGCAGCGCGTGCGCAAGGTGCGCGCGCAGCTCGGCGGCACGCTGGGCTCCTTCGAGGCCTGGCTGCTGCTGCGCGGCCTGCGCACACTGCACCTGCGCGTGCGTGCGGCCTGCGCCACAGCGCAGCGCCTGGCCGAGCACCTCAGCACCCACGCCGGTGTCGTCGAGGTGCTGTACCCCGGTTTGCCGGGCAGCGCCGGTCATACCGTGGCACGGACGCAGATGACGGGTGGTTTCGGCGGCATGCTGTCGATCCGCGTCCGCGGCGGCGAGGCCGCGGCGGTGGCGGTGGCCGCGCACACCACGCTGTGGAAGCGCGCGACCTCGCTGGGCGGCACCGAGAGCCTGATCGAGCACCGCGCGAGCATCGAAGGCGCGGGCACGCCGGCACCCCCCGATCTGCTGCGCCTGTCGGCGGGCCTGGAGCATGTCGACGACCTGATCGCCGACCTCGAACAAGCGATTGCCGCGGCGACGCGATGAGCATGCAGCCCGAGGTCCTCGCGGCAGAGCGCGAACCCGGCGAACCCGGCGGGCTCGCCGATCTCGCCGCGCTGCGCCGCGACCTGCACGCCCATCCCGAACTCGGTTTCGAGGAAGACCGCACCGCTGACATCGTGGCCGCGCGCCTGGCCGGCTGGGGCATCGAGGTGCACCGCGGCATGGCGCGCACGGCGGTCATTGGTGTCGTGCATGGCCGCGACGGCGGCGCCTGCGGCCGTGCCGTGGGCCTGCGCGCCGACATGGACGCGCTGCCGGTGCAAGAGCAGAACACCTTCGCCCACGCCAGCCGGCACGAGGGCAAGATGCACGCCTGCGGCCACGACGGCCACACGGCGATGCTGCTGGCGGCAGCGCAGCAACTGGCGCGCCAGCGCGACTTCGACGGCCGCGTGATCCTGATCTTCCAGCCCGCCGAAGAGGGCCGCGGCGGCGCGGTCGCGATGGTGACGGAGGGCCTGTTTGATCGCTTCCCGATGGAGGCGGTGTTTGGCATGCACAACTGGCCCGGCCTGCCGGTGGGCAGCTTTGCGGTGAGTGCGGGGCCGGTGATGGCCTCGGCCAGCACCTTCAAGGTGGTGGTGCGCGGCCGCGGCAGCCACGCTGCCCTGCCGCATCTGGGCATCGACCCCGTGCCCGTGGCCTGCCAGCTCGTGCTGTCGCTGCAGACGATCGTCAGCCGCAACCTCAAGCCCACCGATGCGGCGGTGCTGTCGGTGACGATGATCCACGCCGGCGAGGCCACCAACGTGGTGCCCGACAGTTGCACGCTCGAAGGCACGGTGCGCACGTTTTCGATGGCCGCGCTCGACGCCATCGAGGCGCGCTTGCGCGTCGCCGCCGAGCACAGCTGTCTGGCGATGGGCGCGGCTTGCGAGATCGAGTTTGCGCGCCGCGCGCCGCCGGTGATCAACCACGCACACGAGTCCGCGTTTGCCGCCGCGGTGTTGCGCGAGATGTTGGGGCCCGAGTGCGTGCTGCCGCAAGAGCCGGCCATGCCCTCGGAAGACTTCGCCTTCATGCTGCAGGCCAAAACCGGCTGCTATGTCTTCATCGGCAACGGCGAAGGCGCGCACCGCCACAGCGGCCACGGCGAGGGCCCGTGCATGCTGCACAACCCGAGCTACGACTTCAACGACGCGCTGATCCCGCTGGGCGCGAGTTACTGGGTGCGGCTGGCGCAAGCCTGGCTCGCAGCGGCGCCACCGCGTGCCCCCGCCCGCGCGTTGACCCGCACCTGAAACTTGGGCATCATGATGCCTGTAACTTTATTACATCATCATGAGTTTTGATCTCGTCCTCTTCGGTGGCACCGGTGACCTCACCTGGCGCAAGCTGATGCCCGCGTTGTTCCAGGCCTTCCGCCACGGCAAGCTGCCGCCCGGCGGCCGCATCCTGGCGGTGGCGCGCGACGAGCGCAGCGACGCCGAGTACCGCGCCTTCATCAAAGAGCGCTTCTCCGAGGTCGACCCCAGCAAGCGGCCGAGCGACGAGGAGTTCGCGCGCTTCGCCGAGATGGTGCATTACCGGCGCATGGACCTGTCCAAGCCCGAGCACTACGCCGGCCTCAAGCAGTGGATCGACGAGCGCGGCGCCGACGTGGTGGTGCCGTTCCTGGCCACCAGCCCGTACCTGTTTCCGGTGATCTGCGAACAACTCGGCGCCGCCGGGCTCAACGGCCCCAACGTGCGCGTGGTGCTGGAAAAGCCGCTGGGCCACGACCTGGCCAGCGCGCAGCAGATCAACCGTGTCGTG
>JANPMR010000492.1:0-2201 GCA_031427055.1 Rubrivivax sp. | reverse complement strand
CGCGTGGCCGCGTATTACTGGTGGCTGTTCCCCAACCTGATGCTCAACATCTACCCCTGGGGCCTGTCGGTCAACGTCGTGATGCCGCTGGGGCCGGCCCGCACGCGGGTCATCTTCCGCTCTTTCGTGGCCGACGCCGCGCTGCTGGGCCAGGGCGCGGGCGGCGCGCTCGACCCGGTGGAGATGGAGGATGAAGCGGTGGTCGTCGGCGTGCAGCGCGGCATCCGCTCGCGGCTCTACGACAAGGGGCGCTATTCGCCGCGGCACGAGGTGGGCACGCACCACTTCCACCGCCTGATCGGCCAGTGCCTGCGGGGCTGAGGGTGTGATGCGCGCGCTGATCGCCTTCGTTGGCATGTTTCTGACTTGAACCTGCGCGAGCCTGACGGGTTGCCCCGTTTTTCGACATCGCAGGAGAGAGTCCGATCATGGAGATGACAGTCAGCCCCGCAGAGCCCGGCGCCTTGGTCACGGTATCGCTCACAGGCCGCATGGACACCGCGGGCGTGGACACGCTGATCGCCATCGTGCCCACCGCAGTCGAGGCGCACGCGCTGTTCCAGCGCTGAAGGGCCATGGCCGGGCCAGACGCGCTGGCGCCGCGGGCGTCAACGCCAAGTCGGTGCGCCGGCTGCTGCGGGTGGTCGAAGAGGCGGTGATGAGCATTGCCATGCATGGCGGCGACAGCGAACGGCTGGTCCAGCTCGAGCTGCATCTGCAGCCCACGCAGATCGTCGTGACGCTGCAGGACGACGGCCCGCGTTTCGATCCGCGCGACGGGCACAACATCCTGAGGCTGACGCTGGCGCGCGAGTAAGGCACGCGCGGTGTGCTGACGGGGCAGTGTGGCCTGGCGCACTTGCACGCGGACGGATTAAGTGTATAAACTGTTTATACATTTCATCCCACAAGGATCCGACCGTGTCCACACGCAAGCCCGCAGCCGCCCAACCCGACGCACCCGAGACCAGCCGAGGCCCCGCCAAGGCGTCGACACCCCGCCGCCGCGCCGCCCGCCCGCAGACGGCCGCTGCCGCCGTGGCCACGACGACCGCACGTGCCACCAAACTGGCCAAGGGCGCAAAGGTCGCGAAGGTCGCGAAGCCGCTGCCGCCCGCCAAGTCCGTCAAGACGCTCAAAGCGCCCAAGGCACCCAAGTTGCCCAAGAAGCCCGCCAAGCCGCGCGAGCAGCTTGTGCGCGACGGCTTCACGATGCCGGTGGCCGACTTCGCGCTCATCGCCGATCTCAAGTTGCGTGCGATGGCGGCACAGCGCGCGGTCAAGAAGAGCGAGCTGCTGCGTGCCGGCCTGCGCGCGCTGTCGGCGATGGAAGACGGTGCGCTGCTGGCCCTGCTGGGCCGGCTCGAACCGGTGAAGATCGGGCGCCCGAAGAAGGACCACTGAACGCCGCCGCCGCAGCCCTGATCCGCATCCGGCCCAGCCCGCACGCGCCCTGGCGATGACTTCCGCAACGCTGCTGTGGTGGAGCGGCCTGTGCGCCGTCAGCGCACTCAATGTGGCGGCTTGGCTGCTGGCACCCCGACGACGTCACGCTGCGGCGCCTGCAATTGCTGCTGTCGGCCGGCTACGTGCTGGGCTGCGCTTACCGCTCGGCGCTGCCCGTGTTCGACATCCCCCGGCAAGTGCTTGTCGACGTCTGGATGTCCAGCGCCATCGTCGGCCGTTCGGTGGCGACGCTGGCCGAGCTGTGCTTCGTGGCGCAATGGGCGCTGCTCTTGCGCGCCGCCTCGCTGGTCACGGGTAGCCGCGTCGGTGCCGTCGTGGCGCGCTGGCTGCTGCCGCTGATCGCGGTCGCCGAGGTCTTTTCCTGGCATGCCGTTCTCAGCACCTCCAACCTGGGCCATGTAATCGAAGAGTCGCTGTGGGGCCTGTGCGCTGCGCTCATGCTGGTGGCGGTGGCCAGCTTGTGGCCGCGCGTGGACGCCGCGCGCCGGCCGCTGCTGGCGCTGTGCGGCGCCGCCGCGGCGGCCTACGCGCTGTACATGTTTGGCGTCGACGTGCCCATGTACTGGTCGCGCTGGCTGGCCGACGAGGCCCAGGGCCGGCACTACTTCGACCTCACGCAGGGCCTTGCCGACGCCTCCAGCCGCTGGGTGGTGTCGCACCGCTGGGAAGACTGGCGCTCCGAGGCGGTGTGGATGTCGATGTACTTCAGCGTCGCCGTGTGGATCAGCATCGGG
>JANPMR010000491.1:0-5095 GCA_031427055.1 Rubrivivax sp. | reverse complement strand
GCGCTGGCTTCCGTGATTGCCCTTGGCCTTGTGGGCCAAGTCGCGGCTCAGGAAGAAAAGTCCAAGGAGAAGTGCTACGGCATCGCCAAGGCCGGCCAGAACGATTGCGCCAACATCTCGGGCACGCACTCCTGTGCCGGCCAGGCAAAAACCGACGCCAGCGCCGAAGACTGGAAGTACGTCGCCAAGGGCAGCTGCAAGACCATGAAGGGCATGACGGCTGAAGAGGCCAAGGCCAAGCTCAAGAAGTCCTGATTCGCACAGGCCCGCCCGCGCCACCGCCCGTCATGCAGCGCCACTGCGGCATCGGCCTGCGCCAGCCGCACCACCAGGCGCTGCTGGCGGCGGCGCCGGCGCTGGCCTTTGTCGAGGTCCACTCCGAGAACTTCTTCGCCGACGGCGGGGCTGCGCTGGGCGTGCTGCACGCGGCACGTGAGCGCTGGCCGATCAGCCTGCATGGCGTGGGGCTGTCGCTGGGCTCGGCGGCGGGGCTGGACGACTGGCACCTCGACCACCTTGCCGCTCTGGTGCGGCGCATCGACCCCGTGCGCGTCAGCGACCACGCCTCGTTTGCCCGCGCCCCGCGACGCCACGACGGGCCGGTGGTGCACGGCGCCGACCTGCTGCCGATCGCCTTTACCCAAGGCGCGCTGGACATCATGGTGGCCAACGTGCAGCGGGTGCAGGATCGCCTGGGCCGCCCCATCCTGGTCGAGAACCTTTCGGCCTACCTCCACTGGGCCGACGACCGCATTGCCGAGCCCGAGTTCTTCAACGCCCTGACGCGGCGCAGCGGCTGCGGGCTGCTGCTTGACGTCAACAACCTGGTCGTCAATGCGCTCAACAGCGGCGGCGGCGAACGTGCCGCGGTGGCAGCCGCATGCCGCTGGGTCGACGCCATCGACGTGGCGTCGGTGGGTGAGATCCACCTTGCCGGCTATCACGACGGCGGCGAGATCGTCATCGACGACCACGGCAGCCGCGTCCACGCGCCGGTGTGGGAGGTCTACGCCCATGCCCTGCGCCGCCTGGGCCCGCGGCCCACGCTGGTGGAGTGGGACACCGACCTGCCCGAACCCGAGGTGCTGCTGGCCGAGGCCGCGCAGGCCGAAACCCTGTTGCAGCGCCACGCGAGCGTGCCGGCATGACGGCCGAGCGCGAGCGCGAGGCACTGCGCCAGCAGATGATGCTGCGCGCCGTGTGGCGCGACAGCCGGCCCGGCGTGCTGGCCGGCTGGACGCGTGACGGCAGCCGCTTCGAGCGCGGGCTGCTGGCCTACCAGGCCAACGCCGGCGCGCTAGCAGAGCGCGCGCTGGCCGCCGCCTATCCCACCGTGCAGCAACTCATCAGCGACGAATCCTTTGCCGTGCTGGCCCGCGTCTACTGGCGTCATGCGCCGCCTTTGCGCGGCGACATTGCGACCTGGGGAGAGACGCTGGCGGACTTCATCGCCGCCGACGAACAACTTGCGCCCGAAGCCTACCTGCCCGACCTCGCCCGGCTCGAATGGGCCGTGCACCAGGCCCATGGTGCGGGTGACGCTGCGCCGGGCGAGCCCGCGCTGCAACGCCTGGCCGATACCGACCCGGACCGCCTGCGCCTGATGGCACGGCCCGGCACCGCGGTGATCGACAGCGCCCATCCTGTCGTCGCCATCTGGCAGGCCCACCGCAGCCACGCTGCCGACCGTTTCGACGCGGTGCAAGAGGCGCTGGCCGATGGGCGCGGCGAGTGCGCGCTGGTGTGGCGCCAAGGGTGGACGGTGGCAGTGGCTGCTGTGCCCGAGGCCGATCGCCGCGTCACCGCGCTGCTGCTCGGCGGCGCTTCGCTGGGCGCCGCACTCGCCGCGGCCGACCCGACTTTTGACTTCGAGGGCTGGCTCGTCGCCGCCCTGCAGCAGGGCTGGCTGGCCGGCGCCGAACTTCTTCAAAAGGACTCTCAAGCATGAACGATTCTTCCCCCGCGACCACGCTCGTGCGCTGGGCAGACCGCGCCCGCACCGCAGTGGCCGCGCTCGAGCGCCTGCAGCCACTGGCGCAACTCGCGGCACGCCTGTATGTCGCGCAGGTCTTCTTCTTGTCCGGCCTGACGAAGATCCGCGACTGGGACACCACCTTGGCGCTGTTTGCCGACGAGTACCAGGTGCCGTTGCTGCCGTCGCCGCTGGCCGCCGTGGCCGGCACCGCTGGTGAACTGTTGCTGCCGCTGCTGCTGGTGCTCGGACTGGGCGGGCGCTTCGCCGCACTCGGGCTGACCCTCGTCAACGCCGTGGCCGTGATCAGCCTGCAGGAGATTGCCCCGGCGGCACTGCAGCAGCACCAGTTCTGGGGCAGCCTGCTGCTGGCGCTGCTGTTGTGGGGCCCTGGCCGTTGGTCGATCGACGCCCTTTGGTGGCGCCGCATGCCCTGAACGTGGGGGTGAACGTGCGGGTGATCGTGGGGGAAGGCGCGGTGAACCCGAGGTGACAGAATCTGGCGCGCCAAACAGGGAAGACGATGCCGATGACCGCCGCCCGCTGCTTGGGCCTTGCTAGCGCGCTGCTGCTCACCGCCGCACAGGCCGAGCCCTTGCCCAAGGACGACCGTGAACGCGCCTGCTGGCTGCAACACACCCGCGAACGCACGCGCGTCAAGCTCACCGAGCCCACCACGGTGGACTTCTCCAACCTGCGCGACGGCCAGACCGTGCGCTCGCCCTTCCAGGTTGACTTTGCGGTGCGCGGCATGGGCGTGGTCTCGGCCGGCAAGCCGCACCCCAAGGCCGGCCACCACCATCTGCTGATCAACACGCGGCTGCCCATCAACGTGGCGGACCAGATCCCGTTCAACGACGGGCATCGCCACTTTGGCAAGGCTCAGACCGGTGCCACGCTGGAGCTGCCGGCGGGCCCGCACAAGCTGCGGCTGCTGTTTGCCGACCACGAGCACCGGCCCTACTTCGTCTACAGCCCCGAGATCACGGTCAACGTGGTGGGGCCTCGCACGGCCGAGCCGGTGCGCATCGACGCCGGCTGCGACGCCTGGTACCAGGAAGAAATCTCGCGCCCGCGCCCGCCGGGGCCGCGCATCCAGATCAGCAACCTGCGCGACGCCGAGCCGGTGGTCAGCCCCGTCAACGTGCGGCTGGCGGCCGACGGCCTGGGTGTGGCGCCGCGTGGCCACGGCGGGCCGGCCAATGGGCACTTCATGCTCGACGTGCAAAGCGCCGGCAAGTCGGTGCAGCTCGTCGACCTGGGCAACGGTGCCACACAGACCAACCTGTTCCTCTCGCCCGGCGCCTACCTGCTGCGGCTGCGGCTGCTCGACGACGCACGTGCCAAAGACCTGGCACCGCCGGCCGAGCTCAACATCACCGTCGCCGCGCAGGAGCGACTCTGATCGACGTGTCGCAGCGGCGATGACACGCCGCGCGTTGCTGGTGGGCGCCGGCCTGGCGCACCTGCACTTGCTGCACGCGCTGGCGCGCGAGCCGATTGCCGGCGCCGAGCTGATGCTGGTGTCGCCATCGCCGCACGTCATCTATTCCGGCATGGTGCCGGGCCTGGTGGCCGGACGCTACACGCTGGCGCAGTGCCAGATCGCCTTGGCACCGCTGGCGGATGCGGCGGGCGTGCGGCGCGCCGAGACGGCGGCCTGTGGCCTCGACGCGGGCGCGCGCCGCGTGCGCCTGGCCGACGGCCGCGAGGCCGGCTACGACCTGCTGTCGCTGGATTGCGGTGGCGTCATCTCGCGAGACCGCATCCCCGGGGCGCGCGAGCACGGCCTGTTCGTGCGCCCGCTCGAGCACTTCGCCAGCCTGCTGGATCCACTGCTCGCGCTGGCCGCGCAGCGGGCGCTGGATGTGGTGGTGATCGGCGGCGGCGCGGCCGGGGTCGAGCTGGCATTGGCGCTGCAGCAGCGCCTGGGTGAGGCCAGCGACCGGCCCTCGCGCGTCGCGCTGGTGACGGGCGGCCCGCCGCCGATGGCATCGCACCCGGCCAGCGTGCAAGCGCGTGTGGCGCGTGAACTGGCGCGCCGCCGCATCACCGTCTTCCGCCAGGCCTGCGCCTCGATTCAAGCCGGCGCCATCGTGCTGGACAGCGGCGCGCGCCTGGCCTGCGATGCGCCGCTCGTTGCCACCGGGCCCGAAGCGCCGCCGTGGCTGGCGGGCAGTGGGCTGGCGCTGGACGACGCCGGCTTCGTGCGCACGGGCGCGACGCTGCAGAGCGTGTCGCACCCCGAGGTGCTGGCCTGCGGCGACGTGGCTGCGCGCGACGACGCGCCCACCGTCCGCAGCGGGGTGCACGCGGTGCGTGCCGCACCCGCGATGGTGGCCAACCTGCGCCGCCTGCTGGCCGGTCAGCCCTTGCTGCCATGGCGGCCACCGGCGCGCACGCTCAACCTCATGTCCTGCGCTGATGGCCGCGCCATCGTCTCGTGGGGTCAAACCTCGGCGCAGGGCCGCTGGGCCGGGATCTGGAAAGACCACATCGACCGCGGCTTCGTGGCCCGCGGCGGGCGGCTCACTCGCGTCTGAACGACAGGATCAGACTCGGCGGCACGCGGCCGTCCACGTCGCGCGGCAGCGACTCGGCCTTGTCGACAGCGCGCAGCACCGCGGCGTCCCAATCGGGATAGCCGCTCTTCTTGTGAATGCGGCTGGACATGATGCTGCCGCCTGACGCGGTGGTCACCTCGATCTCGGTGACCGCAGTGCCCGGCACGTTGCCCGGGAACACGATGAAGCCCAGCACCTTGGCCCTCACGCGGCCGGCGTAGCCCGCGCTCGGGCCGGCGCTCTGGGCCGCGTTGCCGCTGCCGCTGCCACTGCTGTTGCTGCTGGTGGTGGTGGCGCCCGCCTGCCCCATCATGCGTTTGAGGTTTTCTTCGCGCTGCTTGGCCAGACGATCGTCGTCGGCCTTGGCCTCGAGCGCCTGCTGCTCGGCGAGCTTGCGCTCGTCGTCGGCTTGCTTCTTGTCATCGGCCAGCCGTTTGCGCTCGGCATCGGCCTTCTTGCGATCGTCAAGATCGCGCTGCTTCGCGTCGGCCTTGAGCTTGCGGTCGCGCTCGATCGCGATGTCGACTTCGGGCGCCGGTGCGGGCGCTGGCGGCGGCGG
>JANPMR010000490.1:0-1825 GCA_031427055.1 Rubrivivax sp. | reverse complement strand
GACGTCAAGAAGATGCTCGGCCGCAAGGACACCGTGGTCAAGCAGAACAACGACGGCATCCTGTACCTGCTGAAGAAGAACAAGGTTGCGTTCTTTCACGGTCGCGGCTCGTTTGCGGGTGCCGTGGATGGCGGCTACGAGATCGCGGTGGGCGACGACACGCTGACGGCCAAGCAGGTCATCCTGGCCACCGGCTCCAATGCGCGCGCGCTGCCGGGCACGCCCTTCGACGAGGCCAAGGTGCTAAGCAACGACGGCGCCTTGCGCATCGGCGCCGTGCCCAAGACCCTGGGTCTCATCGGCAGCGGTGTCATCGGCCTGGAGATGGGATCCGTCTGGCGCCGCCTGGGTGCAGAAGTGACCGTGCTTGAGGCGCTGCCCACTTTCCTGGGCGCGGTGGACGAGCAAATTGCCAAGGAGGCGCACAAGGCCTTCACCAAGCAGGGCCTGAAGATTCATCTCGGCGTCAAGGTGGGTGACATTGCCGTGGCCAAGGGCGGCGTCAAGGTGGCCTACACCGACGCCAAGGGTGAGGCGCAGACACTGGTGGTGGACAAGCTGATCGTCAGCATCGGGCGCGTGCCCAACACGACCGGGCTGAACGCCGAAGCGGTGGGTCTGAAGCTCGACGAGCGTGGCGCCATCGTCGTCGACGACGAGTGCCGCACCAACCTGCCCGGCGTGTGGGCCGTGGGCGACGTCGTGCGCGGCCCCATGTTGGCGCACAAGGCCGAAGAAGAAGGCGTGGCGGTGGCCGAGCGCATGGCGGGCCAGCATGGGCACGTCGACTTCAACATCATTCCGTGGGTCATCTACACCAGCCCCGAGATCGCCTGGGTTGGCCAGACCGAGCAGCAGTTGAAGGCCGCGGGCCGTGCCTACAAGGCCGGCAGCTTCCCCTTCATGGCCAATGGCCGCGCGCGGGCGCTGGGCGACACCACGGGTATGGTCAAGATGCTGGCGGATGCGGCGACCGACGAGATACTGGGCGTGCACATCGTGGGGCCGATGGCCAGCGAGCTGATCGCCGAGGCCGTGGTGGCGATGGCGTTCAAGGCCAGCGCCGAAGACATCGCGCGCATCTGCCACGCGCACCCGTCCTTGAGCGAAGCCACCAAGGAAGCGGCGCTGGCCGTCGACAAGCGCACGCTGAACTTTTGAACGTGTCGAGCCCCCAAGCTCACTTCGTTCGCTACCCCCCGCGGGGGCGCGCTGCCCTTGGGGCGGCCCGGCGCGCAGCGTGACTGTTCGCCAGCTCTACGAAGAGACGCTGCGCGAGCGAGGCTACGTGGCCGACGACGCGCAGTTGCGCGCCATCGCATCGCTCGAGCGCTGCGAAAACGAATGGGCCGATTACAAGGCGCGACGCAGCAACGCGCTGACCAAGCTCATCAGCCGCCCGCCCATTCCGCGCGGCGTGTACATGCACGGCGGCGTCGGCCGCGGCAAGAGCTTCCTGATGGAC
The DNA here is from genome assembly GCA_031427055.1 of Rubrivivax sp. Lineage (GTDB taxonomy): Bacteria > Pseudomonadota > Gammaproteobacteria > Burkholderiales > Burkholderiaceae_C > Rubrivivax. The sequence continues at coordinate 360 of JANPMR010000490.1, read as the reverse complement.
TGCTTCTTCCGCGCCGTGCCGCTGACCCGCAAGACGCGCCTGCACTTCCACGAGTTCATGCGCGAGGTGCACCGCGAACTGCAGGATCTGAAGGGCACGGTCGACCCGCTGGATGAGCTGGGCCGGCGCATCGCGCGGCGATTTCGGCTGATCTGCTTCGACGAGTTCCACGTCGCCGACGTCACCGACGCGATGATCCTGCACCGGCTGCTGGCGGCGCTGTTCGCCAACCGCGTAAGCATCGTCACCACGAGCAACTTCCACCCCGACGCGCTCTACCCCAACGGCCTGCACCGCGACCGTATCCTTGAAAGCAACTGGAGTTGCTCATCGCTGTCTGCCTCATCCAGTGCGGTTGCG
>JANPMR010000489.1:0-6051 GCA_031427055.1 Rubrivivax sp. | reverse complement strand
TCGCCCAGGGCGGCAGTTCGGGCGCGGCAGCGGCGCTGATCGATGCCGTCAACAAGCACAACGAGCGCAACCCCGGCAAGGAAATCGTCTACCTCAACCATTCGGCGGTGGACCCCGACTTCACCAACAGCAAGTGCAGCTACTGGCACTTCCGCTTCGATGCCGACACCTCGATGAAGATGGAAGCGATGGGCACGGCGATCAAGGACGACCCGACGGTCAAGAAGGTCTACGTCATCGGCCAGAACTACTCGCACGGCGTGCAGGTGGCCCGCTTCGCCAAGGAAGTGCTGGGCCGCAAGACGCCCAACGTGCAGATCGTCGGCGACGAACTCCATCCGCTGGCCCAGGTGAAGGACTTCGCGCCCTACGTGGCCAAGATCAAACAGTCGGGCGCCGACACCGTGATCACCGGCAACTGGGGCCAGGATCTGGCGCTGCTGTTCAAGGCCGGCAAGGATGCCGGTCTCAACGTCAAGTGGTACACGTACTACGCGGGCGCGCAGGGCACGCCCACGGCCATCGGCGACGCCTACCCCGACAAGATCTTCGCGGTCTATGGTTCGTACAGCAACCTGCCGGGCGAATACATCTCGATGCGCGACGACTTCAAGAAGCGCTTCAACCAGGATCTCTCGACGACCACGGTCATCCACGCCATGCGCACCCTGGCGGGCGGCATTGGCAAGGCCAAGTCCACCGACCCGGTGAAGGTGGCCAAGGCGATGGAGGGCATCACGATCAAGAGCTACAGCGGCGAAATCACGATGCGTGCCAGCGACCACCAGTTGCAGCAGCCGCTGTACCTGGCCAAGTGGGCCAAGATGGATGCCAAGAACAACTACAACGTCGAGAACACCGGCAACACCTTCGTGCACCTGAAGACCTTCGAGCCCTATGTGTCGAGCACGCCCACGTCGTGCCAGATGAAGCGGCCTTCTTGAGCCGGGACGCAGGCTCCAACCTGACAGCACCGACCTGCGGGCCCACAGCGCCATGGCGCGCCGGGCCCGCGTCTGCTTGAACGGCGCTGCATGACTCTCGAAGCCTTCATCATCTCGATGCTCAACGGCGTGAGCTTCGGGCTCTTGCTGTTCATGCTCTGTTCGGGCCTCACGCTCATCTTCAGCCTGATGGGCGTGCTCAACTTCGCGCATGCCAGCTTCTACATGCTGGGCGCCTACATCGGCTACTCGATCTCGCAGGTGGTGGGCTTCTGGCCCGCCCTGGTCCTGGCGCCCATCGCGGTGGGCTTGCTCGGTGCCCTGTTCGAACGCTCGGCATTGCGCCGCACGCACAAGTTCGGGCACGTGCCCGAGCTCCTCATCACCTTCGGCCTGTCTTTCGTGGCGGTCGAGATCGTGCAGCTCATCTGGGGCCGCGTGGCGCTGGACTTCCGCCCGCCCGAGTCCTTGCAGGGCCCGGCCTTCACGCTGGTGCACTCGTCGGTCGAGGGCTTCGGCGCGGTGTTCGGGGCCGCGCCCGAGGCCATGTGCCGCGCGGCAGACGCCGCCGTACGGGTGTCCTGCTCGCCCTTTCCGGCGACGCGCATGTTCATGGCCGTGACGGCCATCGCCATGCTCGTGGCGCTGTGGTTGCTGATCACGCGCACGCGCATCGGCCTCGTCATCCAGGCGGCGCTCACGCATCCGCACATGGTCGAGGCGCTGGGCCACAACGTGCCGCGCGTGCTGATGCTGGTGTTCGGCCTGGGCTGCGCGCTGGCCGGGTTGGCCGGCGTGGTGGGCGGCAGCACCTTCGTCACCGAGCCGCCGATGGCGGCCACACTCGGCCCCATCATCTTCGTCGTCATCGTCGTCGGCGGCATGGGCTCGCTGGCCGGGGCTTTCGTGGCCTCGCTGTTGATCGGTGTGCTGCAAACCTTTGGCGTGGCCTTCGACAATTCGCTGGCCAGCGTGGCGCAGTCCCTGGGCTGGGCCGTGGGGCCCAAGACCATGGGCTGGACGCTGCTCAGCCTCAAGATCTCGCAGGTCGCGCCCATCCTGCCCTACCTGCTGCTGGTGCTGATCCTGATCTTCAGGCCCAAGGGCCTGCTTGGCACGCGCGAGGGGTGACCGTGAGCGACCCGGTCTACCGTTTCAAGCCCTACAACGTCGGCCGCTGGGTCGTCTGGGGCGGCTTTGCCCTGGTGCTGGCCGTGGCGCCGCTGCTGTTTCGCAGCGGCCTGGCGCACACCATGCTGTCGCAGATGGGCACGGTGATCATCGCTTGCCTGGCCTTCAATGTGCTGCTCGGCCAGGGCGGCATGCTCAGCTTCGGCCACGCCGTGTACAGCGGCCTGGGGTCGTTTCTGGCGGTGCACACGCTCAACCTTGTCACCGCCGGCACGCTGCCGCTGCCGGTGAGCCTGGTGCCGTTGGCCGGCGGACTGGCCGGGCTGTTTTTCGCGGCGCTGTTCGGCTTTGTCACCACGCGCAAGGCCGGCACGCCCTTCGCCATGATCACCCTGGGTGTGGGCGAGCTGGTGTGGTCGATGTCGCTGATGCTGCCCGACTTCTTCGGCGGCGAAGGCGGCATCTCGGCCAACCGCGTCACGGGGGCGGCGCCCCTGGGCATCACCTTCGGCCCGCAGATCCAGCTCTACTACCTGATTGCGGTGTACTGCTTCGTCTGCACCGGGCTCATGTTTGCCCTCACGCGCACGCCGCTGGGGCGCATGCTCAATGCCGTGCGTGACAACCCCGAGCGGGTCGAGTTCATCGGCTACGACACCCAGCGCGTGCGCTTCCTTGCCTTCATGATTTCTGGCTTCTTCATGGGCATTTCGGGCGGCCTCACGGCGCTGAATTTCGAGCTCGTGACGGTGGAAGTCGTGAGCGCCGCGCGCTCGGGCGGCTTGCTGCTCTTCACCTTCCTGGGCGGCGCGGGCTTCTTCTTCGGGCCCATCATCGGCGCCGTGCTGCTGGTGGTGGCCTTCGTGCTGCTGTCCGAGCTGACGCAGGCCTGGCTGCTCTACCTGGGCCTGGTGTTCATGTTCATGGTGATGTACGCGCCCGGCGGCATCGCCAGCGTGATCATGATGAACATGCGCGTGGCCGCTTTCGGCAAGTTGCGGCCCATGCTGGGCTCCTACCTGGCGCTGGCGGGGTCTGCTTTCACGATCCTGGCCGGAGCCGGCGCGATGATCGAGATGGTCTACCAGTTGCAGGTCAACACCTCGCAGGGGCCGCAGTTCAAGTTCATGGGCGCCCTGCTCGACGCCAAGGGGCTGGACAGCTGGTTCGGTGCTGCCTTCGTGCTGGTCGTGGGGGTGTCGATGTTCGAGCTGACGCGCCGGCAGCTCGTCAAGGAGTGGGGCCTGGTGCAAGAAGAGATCGAGCGCGAGATCAAGCGGCGCGAGGCGCTGACATGACCGATGTGGGCTACGCGCTCGAGCTGCGCGACCTGCGCAAGAGCTTCGGCAAGACCGAGATCATCCGCGGCACCAGCCTGGCGGTGCGGCCCGGTGAACGGGTGGCCGTGATCGGCCCCAACGGCGCCGGCAAGAGCACCTTGTTCAACCTGATCAGCGGGCGCTTCGGTGCGACCTCGGGCGACATCCTGCTGCATGGCAAGAAGATCGACGGCCTGGCGCCGTATGAGATCAACCGCCTGGGCCTGGCGCGCAGCTTCCAGGTCAGCAACCTGTTTACGCGGCTGTCGGTGTTCGAGAACCTGCGTTGTGCGGTGCTGTGGAGCCTGGGCTACAAGTACTCGTTCTGGAAGTTCCTGGCCGACCTGCGCGACGCCAACGACCGCGCCGAGCAGGTGATGGAGATGATCAAGCTGCACAAGCGTCGCGACGTGCTGGCCATGAATCTCACCTATGCCGAGCAGCGCGCGCTAGAGATCGGCATCACCATCGCTGGCGGCGCCAGCGTGATCCTGCTCGACGAGCCCACGGCGGGCATGAGCCGCAGCGAAACGGCGCGCTTCGTCAACCTGATCCGCGACATCACGGTTGGCAAGACCCTGCTCACGGTGGAGCACGACATGGGCGTGGTGTTCGGGCTTGCCGACCGCATCGCGGTGCTGGTCTACGGCGAGGTCATTGCCTTCGACATTCCCGAGAATGTGCGCAACGATGAACGCGTGAAAGAGGCCTATCTGGGCTCGGCGCAGGCCGACGCGCAGGCCCAAGCCGCGGGACACTGAGCATGTTGAGTCTCAAGGACGTCCATGCCTACTACGGCAAGAGCCACGTGCTGCACGGCGTGCACTTCGAGGTGCGCCCGGGCGAGATCGTGGCGCTGCTGGGGCGCAACGGTTCGGGCCGCAGCACCACCGTCAAGGCCATCGCGGGCCTGGTCGACTGTGCCGGGTCGGTGCGCTGGAAAGACGCCGAGATCCTGGGCAAGAAGGCCTTCGAGATTGCCCACACCGGCATCGGCTACGTGCCCGAAAACCGCGACATCTTTCCCACCCTCACCGTGCACCAGAACCTGATGCTGGGCGAGAAGCGGGGCGCCAAGAACGTCCGGTGGTCATTTGACGACATGTACAAGCTGTTTCCGCGCTTGAAGGAGCGCCAGCACACCGAGGCCGGCGTGCTCTCGGGCGGCGAGCAGCAGATGCTCACGCTGTGCCGCACGCTGATGGGCGACCCCGAGCTGATCATGATCGACGAGCCCACTGAAGGCCTGGCGCCCAAGATCGTCGAGTTGGTGGCCGAGTACCTGCGCGAGCTCAAGCGGCGCGGCATGTCGGTGCTGTTGGTCGAGCAAAAGCTGACCATCGCGCTCGAGGTGGCCGACCGCTGCCTGGTGATGGGCCACGGCCAGATCGTCTTCGAAGGCACGCCCGCCGACCTGCGCGCGAATGCCTACATTCGCAAGGAGTGGCTGGAAGTGTGACCACCCCCGGAGCGCCTACGGCGCTGCCCCCTCAAGGGGGCAGAGCCCGGACACGAAAGGTCCAGTGGACCTTTCGTGCCTGGCGAGGAGCCGGGCCGCAAGGCACGGCGCGGCCTGCAAGGCACGCTAGCGGACCGGCAAAGCCGGTTCCGCGGCGGCCACTTGGTCAGCACCGGGCCGCTTGTCGCGCCAGCGACAGGGTTGACATCTGACAGCCGCCTAGAATCGAACGACCGTTCTATTTCCTGCCAGCCTGAAGGAGCCACGATGGGCGCCCCCTACGAATTGCGCGGCGAAGTCGCCGTCATCACGCTCGACAACCCGCCGGTCAACGGCTTGGGCTACAGCACGCGCTTGGAGATTGCCGCCGGCGTGGACCGCGCTGCGGCAGACCCTGCCGTCAAGGCCGTCGTCATCACCGGCGGTGGCCGCGCCTTTTCGGGCGGTGCCGACATCAAGGAGTTTGGCAGCGTCAAGGCGGGCGCCGAGCCCAACCTGCTGTCGCTCATCAAGCTGCTCGAAGACTGCCCCAAGCCGGTGGTCGCCGCCATCAATGGCGTGTGCATGGGCGGCGGGCTCGAGCTTTCGCTGGGCTGCCATTACCGGCTGGCCGCGTCCGGCGTGGACGTCGCGCTGCCCGAGGTCAAGCTCGGCCTCATCCCCGGTGCCGGTGGCACGCAGCGGCTGCCACGCGTGCTGGGCGTGGAGACCGCACTCAACATGATCGTCAGCGGCGAGCCGGTGAAGAGCGAACTGCTGGCCAGCCTGCCGGGGCAAATGCTGTTCGACCGCATCGTTGCCGATGGTGTGGTCGACGCGGCCTGTGCGTTCGCGCTCGAGAAGGCCGCCGAGCACGCGGGTGGCAAGCCGCTGCCCCGCGTACGGGACATGAAATGCACGCATCCCGACGCCGACGCCTACTTCGGCTTCGCCCGCAACATGGTCAAGGGCATGGCCAAGAACTTCCCGGCGCCGGTGAAGTGCGTGGATGCCGTGGAAGCCGCAGTGCGGCGCAGGTTCGACGAGGGCATGGCCTACGAGCGCGAGACCTTCATCGCTCTCATGCTGACGCCGGAGTGCAAAGCTTTGCGCCATGCCTTCTTTGGTGAGCGCGCCGCCAGCAAGATCCCCGACGTGCCCGAAGACACACCCAAGCGCGAGATCAAGAAGGTGGCCGTCATCGGCGCCGGCACCATGG
>JANPMR010000488.1:0-7956 GCA_031427055.1 Rubrivivax sp. | reverse complement strand
ACCGCCTCACCGGGCCCGCGCGCCACCGGCAGGCTCTCGCCGGTGATCAGCGATTCGTCGACATGGCTGGCGCCCTCGAGCACCACGCCGTCCACCGGCAGGCGCTCGCCGGGGCGCACAACCACCAGGTCGCCGGCGGCCACCTTTGACAGCGGCAGGTCTTGCTCAACGCCATCGCGGCGCACGCGCGCGGTCTCGGGGCGCAGCGCCTGCAGGGCGCGGATGGCCTCGGTGGTCTGGCGCCGTGCGCGCGCTTCCAGCCACTTGCCCAGCAGCACCAGCGTGATGACCACCGCCGAGCCCTCGAAGTACAGCGCCGCGCCATGCCCGCCGCCGTCGCGCCACAGCGTGAAGGCGCTCAGGCCCCAGGCCGCGCTGGTGCCGATGGCCACCAGCAGATCCATGTTGCCGGCACCGGCACGCAGCGCACCCCAGCCGGCGCGGTAGAAGCGCGCACCCAGCCAGAACTGGACTGGCGTGGCCAGCAGCAACTGCCAGGCCCCGGGCAGCATCCAGTGCACGCCGAAGAGCATGCCGGCCATCGGCAGCACCAGCGGCGCCGACAGCAGCGCGGCCAGCACGACGCGCGGGCCCTCGCCGAGACGTCGTGCTGGCACGGCGCCGGCGGCTTGGTCGCCCGCGGCCACCGCGCCCACACGGTAGCCGGCCTTCACCACCGCCGCCTCGACCGCCGACAGCATCGCGCCGGCGTCGGCGTCGCGCGCCGCCAGCAGGATGCTGGCACTCTCGGTGGCCAGGTTGACGCTGACCTGCAGCACGCCAGGCACGCGCGCCAGCGCCTTTTCGACGCGCGACACGCAGGACGCGCAGGTCATGTCGCCGATGGGCAACTGCACGGTGCGGGTGGCGACGCCATAGCCGGCCTTTTCGACGGCGGCGTGCAGCGCCGCGATGTCGAAGCCCGCCGCAGCCGTGACGCTCAGCGATTCGGTGGCCAGGTTGACGCCGGCCTGCGTCACGCCCGGCACCTTTTTCGCCGCCTTCTCGACGCGACCGGCGCACGATGCGCAGGTCATGCCTTCGACAGGCAGGGTCCAGTCACGGGTGGCGACAGCGGCAAGGTCCATAGGTCCACATGATGCCGCCTGCGGCAGCGTTCAAGCTCACGGGCGGCAGAAATCCCGCGCGGCCTTGACCGGCGTCCAATCCATCCCGCGCGGACAGGGCACACTGCCAGCCTGACATTGCCCAGGAGAGCCCCATGCTCAGCTTCGAGATTCCCGACATGACCTGCGGCCACTGCGTGCGCGCCGTGACCGCGGCCGTGAAAGCCGCCGACCCTGCCGCCGAGTTGCAGATCGACCTGCCCTCGCACCGCGTGCAGGTGCAGACCACCGTGCCGCGCGAGGCGGTCGTCCAGCAGTTGGTGGAGGCCGGCTACACGCCCGCCTGAGCGAGCGAGCGCACGCGCCCAAGCACGCCGGCGCCGCATCCGGGGCAGTGGCTACACTGCCAGCCCCCATGACCCAAGCCACCGGCATCCACATCCCCGACATCGAGTCGGCCATCAACTGGTGGCGCGCGCGTTCGCCCTCGCCCGACGGCATCACCGCCTGCGCCGAGGTGCGTGCGCTGGCCGAGGTGTACGGGCTGATGGTCTACCACCGCGAGACGGTGTGCGACGAGACGACGATGCCGCCACGCGCGCTTGAGGCCTGGCTGGCCTGGTACGCCAGCACACCTGACGCGCCCTGCATCGCGATCTGCTCCACCAGCCAGGGCGACGAGACTTGCAAGGGCTGCGGCCGCAGCTTCGACGAGGTGCAGCACTGGCCGGGCTACACGCCGGCGCACAAGCGCCTGGTGTGGCGCCGCATCACCATGGAAGCCACGGCCTGGCGCTTCAACCGCTATGCCGAGCGCGCCCACCAGGCCAGCGGCGTCGACCACGCCGCGCCGCAGACCTGGCCGGTGCGCGGCGCCGGCACGGCTTGAGCGCCGCGGCGCCAACGCGCGGCGCGGCGCTGGCCGACAGCGCGCGCCGCATTGCGCCGCTGGCCTGGCCGGTGTTCGTGGGCCAGGTCTCGGTGCTGGCCTTCGCCACCGTCGACACCGTGCTGGTGGCGCGCGCCTCGCCGGCCGACCTGGCGGCGCTGGCCGTCGGCGGCACGATCTACATCGCCATCTTCATCGGCCTGATGGGCGTGGTGATGGCGTTGGCGCCGATTGCCGGGCAACTGCATGGCGCCGGGCGTCACAGCGATGCCGGCCGGCAGGCCCATCAGGCGCTGTGGCTGGCCATCGCGCTGTCGGTGCTGGGCAGCCTGCTTCTGATGTTTCCCGCGCCGCTGCTGGGCCTGGCGCGCGCCGCGCCCGAGGTCGAGGCCAAGGTGCGCGGCTACCTGCTGGCGCTGGCGTTCTCGCTGCCGGCGTCGCTGTTGTTCACGGTCTACCGCGGCTTCAACACCGCCGTGTCGCGGCCCAAGGCGGTGATGGTGCTGCAGCTTGCAGGGCTGGCCCTGAAGGTGCCGCTGTCGGCCGCGCTGGTGTTTGGCGTGCCGGCCATCGGCGTGCCGGCGCTGGGCGTGCTGGGTTGCGGCATCGCTACGGCGGTGTCGATGTGGGCGCAGGCCCTGGCAGCGCTTGCCACCTTGCGCCGCGACCCCTTCTACCAGCGCTTCAGCCTGCTCGGCCGCGGCCTGGACCGCCCGGACCGCGCCGCCATCGGCCACCAGTTGCGCCTGGGCGTGCCGATGGGGCTGGGCATCATGGTCGAGGTCACCGGCTTCTCCTTCATGTCGCTGTTCATCTCGCGCCTGGGGGTCACGCCGGTGGCCGGGCACCAGTTGGCGGCCAACCTCGTGTCGCTGCTATTCATGATGCCGCTGGCGCTGGCCAACGCCACCGCCACCTTGGTGGCGCAGCGCATCGGCGCCGGCGACGCGGCCGACGCGCGGCGCCTGGGCTGGCACGGCCTGGCCATTGCGTGTGCGCTGGCCACGCTTGTGGGCGCCTTGATGTTCCTGGCGCGCGAGCCGGTGCTGCGCCTGTACACCGGCAACGCCGCCATCATCGCCGCCGCCCTGCCGCTGCTGGCCTGGGTGGCGGTGTTCCACATTGCCGACGCGGCGCAGACCGTCGCCGCCTTCGTGCTGCGCGCCTACAAGATCGCTACCGTGCCCACGCTGATCTACGTCGCGGCGCTATGGGGTGTGGGCCTGGGTGGCGGCTACTGGCTGGCCTTTGACGTGCCGGGCGGCGTGCCGCTGGCACTGCGGGGCGCGCCGGGCTTCTGGTTTGCGTCGACGGTGGGGCTGGCGGTGTCGGGGCTGGCGCTGACCGGCTTCATGGCCTGGGTGCTGCGGCATCCACCGCCCCCGCCGGCAGGCTGAGCACGAAGCAGCTGCCGCCGCCGTCGCGCGACTCGCAGCGCACGCTGCCGCCGTGGCGCTGCGCAATCTGACGCACCAGCGACAAGCCCAGGCCCACGCCGCCCTCGCGCTCGGCGTGGCCGGGCAGGCGGAAGAAGGCTTCGAAGACACGTTCGCGGTAGACCGCGGGCACGCCCGGGCCGCGGTCGCAGACGCGAACTTCGACCTGGGCGCCGCGCGTCGCCAGCTCGGCCTGCACGTCAGCGCCACCGTAACGGCGGGCGTTCTCGAGCAGGTTGCGCAGCGCGCGGCGCAGCAGGCGCTCGTCGCCACTCACCAACGCGGCCAGCGTGGCGTTTCCCTGCGCCGTGGCACCGATGCGCGCCGCCTCTTCGGCGGCCAGCGCCAGCAGGTCGACCGGCTCGTGATGCTCAAGCCCGGCGGCGGCATCCAGGCGGCCGGCCAGCAAGATTTCTTCGACCAGCGCGTCGAGCTCGCGGATGTTGGTGTCGATCTCGCGGCGCAGCGCGGTGCGCTGCGCCGGCGCGGCGTCTTCGACCATCGCCACGGCCATCTTCAGCCGCGCCAGCGGTGAGCGCAGTTCGTGGCTGGCGTTGGTCAGCAGGCTCTGGTGCGATTGCAGCAGCGCCTCGATGCGCGTGGCCGCGCGGTTGAAGCTGGCGCCCACGGCGGCCACTTCATCCTGGCCGTCTTCGGCCACACGGCGCTTGAGGTCGCCGCCGCCGAAGGCTTCGACCCCTTGCTGCAGCGCTTCGAGCCGCCGCGTCAGGCGCCGCACCACCGGCCAGGCGCCGGCCGCCACGGCTGCAAACAGCACCACCAGCAGCAGCGCCAGGCCCACGCCATCGGGCCAGGCGCGCGGGCCCATCCAGGGCGGGCGCATGTTGCCGGGCCGCATCTCGCCGGGCCGCATGTCGTCGGAGCGCATGCCCTGCGGTGGCCGGTTGGGATTGGCGCGCGGCACCCACAGCGTGCGGCCGTCCTCGAAGCGGATCGCCTGCACGCGCGGCGGCACCGCGGGCGTGTCGTAGTCGCGACGGATGAAGGAATCAGAGCTGCCCAGGCGCTGGCCCGCGGCGTCGTCCAGCGCCATCGGCAGACGCAGGCGCTGCGACCATTCGCGCAGCGAGGCGACTTGCTCGGCAGGCGGCGTCGTGGCTGCAGGCAGCGAGCGTTCGATGAGGTCGCCCCAGGCCTCGGCCCGGTCGCGCAGCGCGCCTTCGACGCGCGTGCGCTGTTCTTCGAGATGGCCTTGCACCAGCCAGCCCGAGACCAGCGCAAACAGCGCCAGCGCGGCCACCACCGTGAGGTAGATGCGCAGATACAGCGAGCGCATGTCAGTTGCTCCACCGCGCTGCGGGCGGCCCGAGACGCATGACACGCTGCGGCAAGACCGAGCTTCCCGCCACGGAACCGGCTCTGCCGGGCCGTCGGCGGACGGCCAGCGGCGAGGACGCCGCTGGCGCTCGTAGGCGAGGAACAGGCCGCAGGGCCTGTTCCTCGTCCGACTCGCCCCCCCCGGGGGGTAGCGAGCGCAAGCGAGCTCGGGGGCTCAATGTCAGGCGTCCTGCTTCTTCGCGAACACGTAGCCCGAGCCGCGCACCGTGAGCACGCGCCGCGCGTTCTTGGGGTCGTCTTCGATGACGGCGCGGATGCGCGAGATGTGCACGTCGATGCTGCGATCAAAGGCCTCGAGCGGATGGCCCTTGAGCGTGTCCATGATCTGGTCGCGGCTGAGCACGCGGCCGGGGCTGCGGGCCAGCACGGTGAGCAGGTCGAACTGGTGGCTGGTGAGGTCGCAGGCCTTGCCGTCCAGGCGCGCCTGGCGGGCGCCGAGGTCGATCTCCAGGCGCCCGAAGACCAGCACCGCGTCGTCGCCGGTGTCGGGCGCGGCGCGGCGCAAAAGTGCCTTGACGCGGGCCAGCAGCTCGCGCGGCTCGAAGGGCTTGGGCAGGTAGTCGTCGGCGCCGATCTCGAGGCCAACGATGCGGTCCATGGGCTCGCCGCGCGCGGTGAGCATCAGCAGCGGCAGGCGGCGCGTGCGCGGCTGGCTGCGCAGCTCGCGGGTGAAGTCCAGGCCGTCGCCATCGGGCAGCATCAGGTCGAGCAGCAAGGCGTCGAAGTCGCCGTGCTTGAGGCGCTCGCGGCCGGCGGCCAGTGAGCCGGCCGTGTCGACCTCGAAACCGTTCTGGCGCAGGTAGCCGCCCACCATGTCGGTGAGGCGCAGATCGTCATCGATCAGCAGCAGGCGGCTTGGCACGGTCAGTTCTTGCCCTTCTCCAGCGTGGCGCGCTCGGTGCGGTGGCGTTCCATCATGCCGCGGCGTTGCGCCATGCGATCTGACAGCATCTTGCGCTGCTCGGGCGTGAGCACGCGGCTGGTGTCGAGCATGGCCTGCGTCATGCGCTTGCTGACCTGGTCGTGCTGGGCCAGCATCTGCTGGCGCAAGGTTTCGACGGCGCGGGCGTCGACCGTGGGTTGGGCAAACAGGGCGCGCTGCTGCTCGTGCAGTGTGCGGCCTGCCGCGTGCTGGGTCTGCATGTCGGTGCGCGCGGCATCCATGATCTGCTTGACCTGCGCACGCTGCTCGGGCGTGGCGTTGACGGCGTCGAGCATGCGGTCGGCGTAGCGGCCTTCACCCATGCCCTGCATGCCGTGCATGCCGCCCTTGCCGTGCATGCCGCCCATGCCGTGCATGTCGCCGCCCATCATGCCGTGCGGCGGGCCGCCGGCAGGGCCACCGGTATTTGAGGCCGCGATGGCGTTTTGCGACAGCCCGGCGGTCATTGCGACGGCAAAGCTGACGGCCAGCAGGCGCCAGGCCTGGACAGTGGGGCGCGGCATGGCGCGGGCGGTGGTGTTGCGGTGGGATGAAGAGGCTTGCATCACGGCTCCTGGTGGGTTTATGCGATGCCTTGCATGTTGCGCCGCGTGCGTGTAGCGGCTGTGCGGGCGCGGTAAAGCTTTGTCAACGGCGTCGTCAACGCGCCGCCGCATCGACGCGCACCAGCCGCCGCTGCAACGCAAAGCCCGGCTGCGCGCTGCGCAGGTCCAGCCGCAGCAGCACGCCGCTGGCGCGGTCGACGACGATGACGCCGTCCACGCGCGTCGAGCCCTCGCCCAGCGTGACGTCGCCGAAGAGCTCGATCACGCGCACCTCGAAGCGGCGCCCGGCCACCGTTTGCGGCCCCTGCGCCACCACCTGGCCGCGCATGCGCGCTCGGGCCTGCGGGTCACCTGCAATCAGGATGTCGCCGGCCGTCACCTGGCCCAGCACCAGCGCGCCCCGCAGCAGGTGCGGCCAGCGCAAGGCGCCAGGCGGCGCGCTGATGACGTTGCCAGCAAGGTCGTGGACGAGCCGCGCGTCGGTTGCCGCGACGGTTGCTGCGTCGGTTGCCAACTCGGCCGTGTACTCGATCTCGCCGCGACGCAGCGCCGTCAACTGCAATGCCCATTGGGTTGGCGGCTGGCGCAGCAAACGGCGGTCCTCGTAGACCAGGCGCTCACCCAGCGCCACCGGCAAGGCCTGGGCCCGCGCCGCGGACAATTCGGCGGCCGCGGGTGGGCATGACTGCTGGCCTGCGGCGATCCGCAAGGCGTCGTCGCGGCCCTTCAGCCGGGCCAGATCGGCGGCCTCCAGGCCCTCGGGCCGCATGGCCAGCAGTGCCGGCCAGAACACGGTGACGCCCAGTCCCAGCGCGATGATGTTGTTGCCCGCATGCTCGTCCACGGCCCAGGCCAGATCGGCTGCGCGCTGGCGCACGCTGTCGAGTTCGTCGTCGATGCGGGCGCAGTCCCAGGTGGCAAAGTCGGCCGGGTTGGCGGGCAGCGGCGCCACCTGCGTCGAGCGCGTGGCGCAGCCCGCCAGCAGCGACAGGGCCAGCAGGGACGGGAGCAGCGCGCGGCGGCAAGGCATCACGTTGTGATTGTGCCGCGCACCGGCACCGGTACCGGCACGTCGTTGACGCTGATCGCCGGCACGCGGCCCTTGAGGTGGATCGCCTCGATCACTGCGGGAGCTCCCCAACCACAAAGGCATTCATTGCGGAGGCTGTGCACACTGACGTGGATCAACGCCGACAGAATCAGCCGGTGCCAGATTGCATCCACCATGTTCGAGTCCGCAAACCTTCAACACACCATGACCAAGGCCGGCTACCAACGTGAGCAGGCGCGCTTGCGCGCCGCCTTGCTCGACGCGCAGTACGACCTCAAGCTCGACGGGCGTTTCCCGGTGCTGATCCTGATTGCCGGCGTCGAAGGCGCGGGCAAGGGCGAGACCGTCAACCTGCTCAACGAGTGGATGGATCCGCGCCACATCCAGACCACGGCGTTCGGAGCGCCGTCCGACGAAGAGAGCGAGCGCCCCACGCATTGGCGCTTCTGGCGCGCCCTGCCGCCCAAGGGCCAGATCGGCATCTTCTTCGGCGCCTGGCACACGCGGCCGATCGTGCAGCGCGTCTTGGGCGAGATCGACGAGGGCCGGTTCGCGCGCGAGATCGACGAGATCCAGCACCTCGAACAGATGCTTTGCGACGAGGGCGTGCTGCTGCTCAAGTACTGGTTTCACCTCTCCAAGGAACAGCAGAAGAAGCGCCTCAAG
>JANPMR010000487.1:0-6279 GCA_031427055.1 Rubrivivax sp. | reverse complement strand
GTCAAGCGCTTGCGTCGCACCAGCAAGGCCATCGAGCTGATCCCCGAGAACCCCGACTTCGAGACCATCGTGGTGCCTTTCGACGCCGACTTCGAACTTGAAGGCATCGCCGTCGGCCTCATCCGCAACACCATGCTGATGTAGCCATGGCCGCGCTGCACACCCCCGTCACCCGCCGTCCGCCCAAGGCGGCGCCGCCGCGCAAGGCGCGCTGTGCGGATGAATGTCAGCAGCTTGAGCAGTTGCCCAACATCGGCCCGTCCATCGCCGCCGATCTTCGGCTGCTGGGCATTCAGCACCCGCGCGATCTGACCGATCGCGACGCACTGCAGCTCTACCACGCGCTGTGTCAGCACAGCGGCAAGCGCCAAGACCCGTGCGTGCTCGACACCTTCATGGCCGCCACCGACTTCATGCGCGGCGCCGAGGCGCGCCCCTGGTGGGCCTACACGGCGCAGCGCAAGTCGCAGTACGGCGCGGTCTAGCGGTCACATCCGCTGCGGCCAGCCCACAGGCCGATTTGATCGGCGCCAGGCCCGAACTGACCGCGTTTCGCCGCGCTTCTTGACGCGCTGGCGCGAGCGGGGCGCGCGACCATGCCGCTCATGTTTGCTACGCCGTGTCCGATATCGCCATGATGGCCATCCCGCTGCCACGCAGGTCTCGCTGGGGCTGCTTGTCGCGCCCTGCGGCGCCGAGCCGAATTGAAGTGTGCCCGCCGTCACCGCTGCAGTTGCCCGGGTCCGCCTGGCAACGCCTGCTGTCCTGGATGATGGCGCCGGCACCGATGAGCGGTACGCCCGCGCCCCATCGCCTGAGCCCCGTGCGCAAGGACTTCAACGCCGCACTGGCCGACATCGACAGCGATGGCGTCGGCGCGCTCCGTCAGCGTGTGCAGCAGGCGCTGTCGTTGCGTGAGTTGTGGCATCTGCGCGCCGACATCTTTCGCACCGTGGGTCTGGCGCACAGTCAGGCCGAGGCCGAGCGGCGCCTCGCGGCGCTCAATCGCCACTTCCCGACCCGCACGCCCCGCGCGCCTGGGTCGGCGCCATGATGCAGCAGGTCGAACCACGCCGTTTCACGCCCGGTGCCGGGCTGCTGGACGCGGGGCTGCCCAGTGATCGCGGTGCGCGCATGGCGGCGCGCCGCGCCTTTGTCGAGCTCAAGCATGGCTTCTTGCGTGCGCTGGACGGCGTTCCGGGCGCTGCCTGGCTCGTCATCCAGGTGCAGGGCGCCGAAGAGCCGGTCGACCTGTGGCTGCTGCGCGCGCCAGTCTTCAGCGCACTGGCCTGCGCAGGCCCGGGGCATGTGCCCCGCGATGCCCGCTTGCGCCACGAAATCGACTCGATGTTTCCCGATCTGGCCGATGGTGAGCGTGTCAGCCGCTACTGAGCCGCTCGCACACGCGCCTTGAAGGTGCGGCGAAACTTCTCGACCTTGGGCGCCACGACGAAAGCGCAGTAGCCCTGCCCCGGGTGATTGGCAAAGTAGTGCTGGTGATAGTCCTCGGCCCGCGAGTAGCTCGCCAGCGGCAGCACCTCGGTGACCACGCGGCCACCGGTGGTGGAGTTGACTTCGGCGATGACGTCGCGTGCCACAGCGGCCTGTGCTTCGCCCGCGAAATAAATCCCGCTGCGGTACTGCGTGCCGACGTCGTTGCCCTGGCGGTTGAGGGTGGTCGGGTCGTGGATGACGAAGAAGATCTCGAGCACCTCGCGCAGCGTGATGCGGTCGGCGTCGAAGCGAACGCGCACGACTTCTGCATGCCCGGTGTCACCGCCGCACACCTGCTCGTAGCTGGGGTTGGGAAGCTGACCGTTGCAGTAGCCGCTCTCGACGGCCGTCACGCCATCAACCAACTCGTACACCCCCTCCAGGCACCAGAAGCACCCGCCGCCCAAGGTGATGACCTGATCGTTCAAACTGTTGCTCCTTGTTGTCCTGCTGCTGAGTCGCGCCACGAGCCCGACTCTTTACACTCGCTGGCATTATGGGGAGCGACTGCCGCGCACGCCGCCAACGCGACGGGATGACCCTTCGCGAAACTGCCACGCCCCGGCGCCATCCATCGCCCACCGGACGAAGCAAATGAACGAGATCCTTCTCACCCTGGGCTTCGAGGCTTGGAAGCCCGTGATTTCGGCGCTGTTTCTGCCGCCCATGCCCTTCATCGTGCTGATCCTGGTCGGCGCGCGGCTGATGTTCCGCCGCCGCTTGCTGGCCTGGCTGGTGCTGCTGCTGGGCGTGGCCGGCGTCTGGCTGGGCACCACGGTGGCGGCCGGCCACCTGCTCACGCAGGGGCTGCTGACGCCGCCGCCGGCACTGGTGGAATCCGAGATCAATGAGCTCAAGCGTGCTCCCAAGACGACCATCGTCGTGCTGGGTGCCGGGCGGCGCTTGCTTGCACCCGAGTACGGCGTTTCGGCCCTGCTGCCGCGCTCGATCGAGCGGCTGCGCTACGGCCTGTGGCTGGCGCGCGAGACCTCGCTGCCGGTGGGCTTCAGTGGCGGCATCGGCCACGGCGCGCCAGCCGGCCCGACCGAAGCTGAGATCGCGGCGCGCACGGCCGAGCGCGAATTCGGCCGCAAGCTGACCTGGACCGAAACCGACTCGCGCGACACGCGCGAGAACGCCATCAAGACCGTGGCACTGATGCAGCAGGTCGGCATCGAGCAGATCGTGGTGGTGACGCACGGCTATCACATGCGGCGTTCGATCGAGAACTTCCAGCGCGCCGTGGCGGGCACCAAGATGCGCATCGTGGCCGCGCCAATGGGCATGCCGGCGCCGGGCAAGCTGCGGGCCGTCGACTGGCTTCCCAGCGTTGCCGGGTTCGAGCGCTCGCAGTTCGCGGTGCACGAATGGCTGGGCCGGCTGGCCGGCGCGTAACGCGATCTTCGCGCGCCGGCCAGGGCGTGTTCAGGGCCGGGCCGGTGGCAGCCCGCGGGCGGCGTTTCGTTGTGCTTGTTCTGCCGCACGCGCCTCGGCGCGTTCGCGCTCGGCCTGCGCCGCCTGCAGGGCCTTGACGCGCCGCACGTGCTCGGCGGCGTTCGAGCGCCGCAGGTTGTCCATCAGCACAGCATCGACCTTCATGTTCTGCCCGACCATGCGTTCGCTCAGGCGCAGCCCGGCCGCGACATCACCGCCCAGCGAGGCCACCACCTCGTTGGCAAACAGATCGGCGTTGCCGACGATGCTGTCGACGGCGATCGCCTTTTCGGCCTGGGCCTCGGCCGCGGTGAGCAGCATGCCGGCGCCCGGCACCGCGATGGCCAGGATCTTGCCGACCAAAAAACCGGTGCTGACGCCTTCACTCTTCTGTGACGCGTTGATGGCGCTCTGACTGGCCTGAAAGTAGGTGCCGAAGGCCGCGAGCCAGCGAAATTCGTCGGCCGTGCGCGCCTCGAGCATGGCATTGGCCGGGATCTTGGCGCGCTTGTTGCCCAGACGCCAGAAGACATCGGGATCAGCGTCGAAAGAACTGGCCGTGACGCTGCCCGCGCAGCCCTTCTGCGTGTCGACCTCGAGCTTCCTGCCGCCCTCCAGCGCAAGCCGCATCGGCTTGCCCTCGGTGGCCTCCTGCCGGGCCTTGAGCATCACGTCCCAGAAGCCCTGGTCGTCGTTGGACACCACCGAGCCGCCGCGAAACCAGGCGCCAATCTCGAACTTGGTGCCGCCACCCGGCAGCGGGCGGTCATTGATGGCGACGACGGCATCGCCCACCTTCAGATCGTCGGGTGCGCCTTCGTCGGCCCACACCACGCGCCACTTTTCGTCCATGCCGGTGACGGCGCGGAAGATCTTCAGATCAGCGTCAGACATGCGCTGTCGGATCGAGTGCACCGACAGCAGCACGAAGGGCTCGATCTGCGTCGTGGAGTCACACAAGGCTTCGGCGCCCCAGGCCACGTGGATGGCGGCGGCGCGAAACTTGACTTCGTGCTCGAAACGGCGTTTGAAGAGGTCGCGCTCGAAGGCCTGGTCATAGGCTGAGGCAGCCTGGGCGCCTGGCACGGCCAGCGCGCAGAGTAGGGCAAACAGTCGCATCCGCATTGCCGCGATTCTGCGCCCTCACAGGCCCGGCTGCCTCGGGTCTTGCCTGAATGGGCCGCGCCGCACCCACTCTTGGCAAGGCCATGCAAAGCCCGGATTGCGGCGTGGCGCCGGATTGGCGCAAACTCGCGAGCGGCGCGCAAGCCTGCTCGCCCAACCCACTGAGGATTCCACCGCGATGAAGACCTGGCTGATCGGCGCCCTGATGATCGCAGTTGCTGCCACCGCCATACCCACGCTCAGCGAAGCCAAGCGCCTGGGCAGTGGCAAGTCGACCGGCGTGCAACGCAACATGCCGGCGCGCACCGCGCCCGACGCCACGCCGGCCAAGCCCGCGACGCCCGCTGCGGCGCAGCAGGCCGCACCCGCGCAGGCCGGCGCGCCGGCCGCCGCACCCAAGCGCAACTGGATGGGCCCGCTGGCCGGCCTAGCCGCCGGCCTGGGCATTGCGGCACTGCTGAGCCACTTCGGCATGGGCGAGGGCGCCGCCAACTTCCTGATGATCGCGTTGCTGGCTGTGGGCGCGGTGTTCCTCATCCGCTTCCTGCTGCAGCGTTTTGGGCCGGGGCGCGCGCAGATGCCGGCCCTGGCTGGCGCCGGTGCATCGGCGGGTGGTATGTCCGGTGGCATGTCCGGCAGCAACAACCCGTGGCCGCAATCTGCGCCGATGGAGCGCAGCTGCACGCCAGCCGCGGCACTTGATGCCAGCCCGGCCAGCTCGGCCACGGTGGCGGCTGGCGCCTTGTCCTCGGCCGCGTCGAGCAGCGGGTCGCCCGATTCAGCACCCACGGTCGCCACCGCGCCAACCGTCGCCCGCGCCTTCGTGCCCGCCAGCTTCGACTCTGACGGCTTTGCGCGCACCGCCAAGCTCATCTTCATCCGCATGCAAGCGGCCAACGACACCGCCGACCTCGACGACCTGCGCCGCTTTACCACGCCCGAGTTGTTTGCCGAGATCCGGCTCGAACTGCAAGAGCGCGGTGCCTCCGGCCAGCAGACGGATGTCGTCAAGGTCCAAGCCGATGTGCTGGACGTCGCTGACGAGTCAGATCGTCAGATCGTCAGCGTTCGCTTCCATGGCCAGGTGGTGG
Organism: Rubrivivax sp.; assembly: GCA_031427055.1. Lineage (GTDB taxonomy): Bacteria > Pseudomonadota > Gammaproteobacteria > Burkholderiales > Burkholderiaceae_C > Rubrivivax. Next base: position 1,135 of record JANPMR010000487.1, on the reverse strand, counting down.
AAGAAAAAGGCGCCGCGCCGGTCGACTTCGACGAGGTCTGGCATCTTGTCAAGCCGCACGACGACAGCCGCCCCTGGGCGATTGCCGGCATCGAACAGCAGCAACCCCGGCTGCACTAGGCGGGTCGGGATCGGGCAAGATCGCGGGCATGCCCGCACTCTCGATCCTCGACCTCGCCCCCATCGTCGAAGGCGGCAGCGCCGCCGAGGCGCTGCGCAACACGCTTGACCTGGCGCGCCACGCCGAAGCCTGGGGTTACCAGCGCTTCTGGCTGGCCGAGCACCACAACATCGCCGGCCTGGCCTGCTCGGCCACCGCGGTGCTGATTGGGCACGTGGCCGCCGGCACGCGCAGCATTCGCGTGGGCTCGGGCGGCATCATGCTGCCCAACCACGCGCCGCTGGTCATCGCCGAACAGTTCGGCACCCTGGCCACCTTGTTCCCGGACCGCATCGACCTCGGACTGGGCCGTGCGCCGGGCACTGACGGCCTCACCGCCCGTGCGCTGCGCCGCACGCTCGAAGGCGCCGGCGAGGACAGCTTCCCGCAGGACGTGCTCGAGCTGCAGGGCTACCTGGGCGACGCACAGCCCGATCAGGCCGTGCGGGCGATTCCCGGCACCGGCACCAACGTGCCGATCTGGCTGCTGGGCTCCAGCCTCTACAGCGCGCAGCTCGCTGCCTATCTGGGCCTGCCGTTCGCGTTTGCGTCGCACTTTGCGCCCGACCTGCTGATGCAGGCGCTGCAGATCTACCGCGCCACCTACCGGCCCTCAGTGCGCTGGCCGCGGCCGCACGCCATGGTCGCGGTCAACGTGGTGGCCGCACCCAGCGATGACGAGGCGGCGAGGCTCTTCACCTCGCTACAGCAGCGCTTTTTGGGCATGCGCCGCGGCCAGCGCGGCCCGCTGCCGCGGCCGGTGGGCAGCATGGACGGCCTGTGGACCGAGGCCGAACGCGGCGGCGTGCGCCAGATGCTGCAGATGTCGGCCGTGGGCGGGCCCGACACGGTGGCCGCGCAGCTGGCCCGCATCGTCGACGAGACGCGCGCCGACGAGTTGATCGTGGCCTGTGCCGTCCACGAGCACGCGGCGCGGCTGCGCAGCTACGAGATCCTGGCTTCGCTGCCGCAGGAA